>JALZHC010000032.1:0-4487 GCA_030914105.1 Acidobacteriota bacterium | reverse complement strand
GCGCCTCGCTTATTACTCTCGAAAGTCTGCCAACATTCTCCCCCGCCGCGGCTACTGTCATTGAGATTCGGACAGCAGCTCCATTGGATGAATCAACCCAGGGGTGGTCAGGAATTGCGAACAGCAGAGATAAGGGATTATCTGCTTTTAGATGTCGTTCGATGACTCGCCTGTTCAAAGTCTGCTTAATGCTGTTCGTCGTAATGAATCCGAACCTTCTAACCGTACCTATGCGCGTTAGTACAGCAGCTTTGTGCCACCAGTACATGACATAATCGCTTGACTCCGGTACGTCGGAATATGTTGCGCGAAGCGCCTCAACATAACCTTCCCCAAGTGCCTCGCGCATGTCGGTGCCCTTACCAATGAACGGCGGATTGCCGACGATATAATCAGCCTCCGGCCACTCGGCCTTACGCGGGTTCACGTAGCGCAGGAGCGGCACGCGCGCCGTCTCGTCCGGCACGTCCTCGTCCGTCACCGGATGCTTCTTCATCGTGCGCCCGTCCCAGCGCGTCAACGGCTGCCCGCCGTCGTCTCTCACCTCCTCCACGCCGTCGTATGCGAGTACGGCGTCGCGGCACTCGATGTTGTGAAACTTCCTGATGACAGGCTCCGGCGGCAGAACCTCGCCGCGTGTGCGGAAGTGCCATTGCAGGTAGCCGATCCAGAGCACGAGGTCTGTAATCGCCGCCGCGCGCGGGTTCACTTCAATCCCTAACAGTTGGTGCGGGTCAACCGTCAGCCCCGCGTCTTCCAGAACGCCCTGACTCTCGCCGAAGCCGTGCAGCGCGTCGAGCACCTCGCCCTCAAGCCGCTTCAGGTGTTCCAGCGTGACGTAGAGAAAGTTCCCGCTGCCGCACGCCGGGTCGAGCACGCGCACACGGCACAGTCGCCGGTGAAACGCCTTCGCCTCTTCCGCCGCCTCTCTGAGCTTCCCAGCATTGGCGAGCGTCACCGCCGCCGCCAGCACGGACTCCCACTCCTGACGGAGCGGCTCGATGATCGCCGGCATCACCAGCCGCTCGACGTATGCGCGCGGCGTGTAGTGCGCGCCGAGTTTGTGCCGCTCGCGCGAGTCGAGCGCGCGCTCCAGCAGCGTGCCGAAGATGGCCGGCTCAACGTCCTTCCAGTCGGCGCGGCTCGCCCCGATCAACAAGTCCAACTGCGCCGCCGTGAGCGGCAACGCCTCGCACTCCTCGAACAACCCGCCGTTGAACTGTATGACGTGCTTCCTTATCACGGGCGAGAACCCGCCCTCGTTCATCGTCGCCCAGAGCGAGCCGATCATGTCGGGGAAGATGGCGACGCCGCTACGTCGCACGTCCTCCAGCGCCTCCGTGAAGCTGTCGGGCGGGATGAGTTGCACGTCCTCCGCGAACATCGTGAAGATGGCGCGCATCAGGAAACTCGCCACGCGCTCCGGCGCGTAAGCCGTCTCTTCGAGCGAGCGGGCGAGCGCGGCCAACTGTTCCGCCACGCCGCGCGTGACGCGCGCGCTGCGCCGGCTGGGGTCGAGGGCCGGAGGGTCTGTCCAGATCAGGCGCAAACGCTCCCTTATCTCTTCCCGCGCCAGGTCTTCGATGAGGATGCGATGACTCCGCGCGTCGGGGAACGGCACGTATGTCTTGCCCGCGCGGCTGAAGTCCGAATAAAGCTCGAACGAGTAGCCCACGTCCACGACGACGAGAAACGGCGGATTACCTTCCGAAGGCGGCAGCGCCCGGACGTACTGCTCGGCCTGCCCGCGCGCGCCGCGCATCGCCACGTCCCACCCACGCGTGCCGCGCACCGCCGCGCCTCTTCGGACTCTGCCCCTCGACGACGCTTCGGCTGCGTCGCCGAAAAGGGGCGCGTCCGCCCGCGCACGGTCGCTGCCCTGCTTCGCTTCGAGGACGAAGCAGCCGCGCTTGTAGAGGTCAATGCGCCCCGCGCTCGTGCTGCCGTCGCCGTTGTGGAATGTGACCGCGCGCTCGAAGACGTATGTGTTCTGCTCGTCGTCGGCCTGCGCCGGTTGCGGGCGAGGCACGCTGAGCACGTCACACAATTCGCCGATGAAGGGCTGGCAGTTCGCCCTCTCCGCCGCCCCCGACTCTTTCCAGCGCGCTATAAATTCCTGAATGGAGCTTGCGTTATGAGGCATACGCAAGGATTGTAGATAAACGGACGAAAAAAGCTAAAACAGCCGCCGCGCCATGTGATTCGTCAAGTTCATTTCACCGGCGGCGCGTGCGCAGCCGACCTTTGAAAGTCATGGCCGCGGTCTGCCGACGAGCACGTCAACCAGACGCGCCTCGCCTTTCTTCGCGT
The DNA here is from genome assembly GCA_030914105.1 of Acidobacteriota bacterium. Classification (GTDB taxonomy): domain Bacteria; phylum Acidobacteriota; class Blastocatellia; order Pyrinomonadales; family Pyrinomonadaceae; genus QHXN01. The sequence goes on along the minus strand of JALZHC010000032.1, from coordinate 2,177 downwards.
GCCTGGAATCTTTTCTCGCTTCCTTCTCGTCCCGGTCTTCGTCTCGCCCGTCGCGGTCTCTGAGGTGGTCGCGGCGTTCGAGGTCTTCGCCGCCGGCTTCTCTGCGTCCGGCGCGCGAGGCGAGGGGCGGTGCGGAAGTCTCTTCGCCGCGCTGCGCGTGAGCCGCGCGGTCTTCACGCGCGCGGGCCGCGGCGCGGTCTTCGGTCTTCTGTTCGCTTGTCTTCTCTTCGTCCGCGGCGTTCGGGGCGGGCGCGCTCGGCGTCTGCGCCGTCGGGTTCTCCTGCGCGTTGGCCGCGCCCGTCTGCGTGGGAGCGGACTGCGGAGGAGCTGTGTTTGTCTGCGTCGGCTGGCTGCCTTGCGCGGCGGCGTCGGAGATGGGAGCGGGCGTGTTTGCGTGTGAGCGGCGGAGTGCGAGGATGCCGCCGAAGATGACGGCGGAGAGCAGCGCGAGGGCGAGCAAAGTCAGTGGCAGTTGGCGGCGCGCGCCGTCGCGGAATCGTATGCGGCGCGCGTGCGCATCGGCTTCGCTCAGCGGCACGACCGGGTGCGCGCGGCGCGCCTCGTCGGCGTCGAAGCGCGGCGTGGCGAGCGTGACTTCCGGGTCGTCTGTGGCCGCTTCAAAATTTTCCGGACGCTCCTGCATACTCGCGTGGCCTCAATCCGTACAGAAAAACTTGCCCGATAGAATTAACGCAAGAACGGGGCCATTGGCGCGCTTGAAGCGCGCGTCACTCATGCCGCGCCGCCGCGTGAGGCTAAGTTGCTGCCGCGCCGCAAAAAAGACATAATCCAACCCCTGCGAAAGGGCACGCGAGGCGGCAGTGCGTGCGTGCCGGTTGCTGCATCGGCGGCTTCAAACACGAGCACGGTTTGAGCGTCGCGCGCGAAGTTAAAGATGTACATCCTCGGCATCTCGGCTTACTACCACGACTCGGCGGCGTGCCTCGTGCGCGACGGCGAGGTCGTGGCCGCCGCGCAGGAAGAAAGGTTCACGCGCAGGAAACACGACCACCGTTTCCCCGCGCGCGCCGTCGAGTTCTGCCTGAAGCAGGCCGCCGTCAAGCCCGACGCGCTCGACTACGTGGCCTTCTACGATAAACCCCTTCTGAAATTCGAGCGGCTGCTCGAAACTTACCTCGACTACGCGCCGGCGGGACTGCGCTCGTTCCTGTTGGCGATGCCCCTGTGGCTGCGCGAGAAGCTCTGGATACGCGAGCAGGTCGCGAAGGAGGTCGGATTCCAAGGCCGGGTTCTCTTCACCGAGCACCACGAGTCGCACGCGGCCTCCGCCTTCTTCCCCTCGCCGTTCGAGTCGGCGGCCGTGCTGACGATGGACGGCGTGGGCGAGTGGGCGACCAGCTCTTACGGCTACGGGCGCGGGAACGAGCTGCACCTCATGGCCGAGCTACACTTCCCGCATTCCTTGGGCCTGCTCTACTCGGCCTTCACCTACTACACGGGCTTTCGCGTCAACTCCGGCGAGTACAAGGTCATGGGCCTCGCGCCCTACGGCGAGCCGCGCTACGTCCGGCAGATACTCGAAGAGCTGGTTGACCTGCGCGACGACGGCTCGCTCCGTCTGAACATGAAGTACTTCAACTTCGCCGCCGGGCTGACGATGACTTCGCCCGCGTTCGACAAACTCTTCGGCGGACGCCCGCGCCCGCCCGAAGGCGAGATCACGCAGCGCGAGATGGATTTGGCGCGCTCGGTGCAGGAGGTCACGGAGGAGGCGATGCTGCGCATGGCCCGCCACGTCCAAAAGGAGACGGGCGAGCGCAACCTGTGTCTGGCGGGAGGCGTCGCCTTGAACTGCGTCGGCAACGGTCGAATACTTCGTGAGGGGCCGTTTGAGAATGTCTGGGTTCAGCCGGCGGCGGGCGACGCGGGCGGCTCTCTGGGCGCGGCGCTGTCGGTCTGGCATCAGTATCTCGGACGTGAGCGGCGCGTCGCAGACGTGTGCCGCGGTCGCGCCGACGGCATGAGCGGCGCGTACCTCGGCCCGGAGTTCACGGAGGACGAGATCGAAGAGTTCCTCATCACCGTCGGCGCGCGTTACCGCCGCGTCGCGCGCGCGGAGTTGTCGGAGACGGTCGCGCGGCTGCTGGCCGACGAGAAAGTGGTCGGGTGGTTTCAAGGGAGGATGGAGTTCGGGCCGCGCGCGCTCGGTGCGCGCT
>JALZHC010000891.1 GCA_030914105.1 Acidobacteriota bacterium | reverse complement strand
CGCCATCCCCTTCTCCGTCTCCGACGCCTTCTCCGTCGCCGACTACGACTCCGACGCCGACACCTACTCCTTCGCCGACGCCGACGCCCGCGGCCTCGCCCACGCCAGCCGCCTCGCCGTCGCCCACCCCGCCGCGCAACTACAACTTCAGATTCCCGACGAACGCAATAAAAAGGACAAACGACCCGGCGCTGAGACGAACGCCGTAATGGCGGACGACGCTTAACGCCTCTCCAGCTTCACGCGCACGCCGTCTTTCGGCCTGAGCGACATCGCGGGCAGAAGCTCGACCGTGTAGCCGGGGACGAGGCGGAGACGGAAGCGGCGCGCGATTGCTGCGAGGATGAGCACGGCCTCCATCATGGCGAAGGAGTTGCCAATGCACTGGCGCGGGCCGCCGCCGAAGGGGAAGTATGCGAACTTCGGCAGGCGCGCGGCCACCTCCTCGCGCCAGCGTTCGGGGCGGAAGGCTTCCGGCTCTTCGTACCAGCGCGCGTCGCGCTGCACGGCCCACTGGAAGGCGAAGACCTGCATGCCTTCGGGGATGCGGTAGCCGCCGACCTCACAGTCGCGCACGGCCTCGCGCCCGACGGCATAGGCCGGCGGATAAAGTCGCAAAGTCTCCTTGACGACCCACTCGCAATAACGCAGACGCGGCAAGTCTTCGACCGAAGGCGCGCGCCCTCCCAGAACCTCTCCGAGCTCGGCGTGCAGCTTCTCTTCGGCTTCGGGGTTGCGCGCGAGCAGGTACCAGGCCCACGTGAGCGCGAGCGCGGTGGTCTCATGGCCGGCGAGGAAGAGCGTCATCACCTCGTCGCGCAGTTGCCGGTCGGTCATCCGGCTTCCGTCCTCGTCCTGCGCGCGCAGGAGCATCGAGAGAAGGTCGCCCGTGTCTTCTCCGGACGCGCGCCGCTCGCTGATGATGCGGTAGACGAAGCGGTCGATCTTCTGGACGGCGCGGTTGAAGCGCAGGTGTCCGGGCGTGGGCAGGCGGTTGTCGAGAATCCACTTGAGCGTGGCCTGCGAGGAGAAGGGGCGGACGATGCGCGAGAGCGCCTCGCCGATCTCGCGCGCCTCTGTGGACACGTCGGCGCTGAAAAGTGTCTGCGCGACGATTGATTGCGTGAGCAGCATCATCTCTTCGTGCGCGTCGAGCGTCTGGCCGTCCTGCCAGCGCGCGAGCGCGCGCTCCGTGAAGGCGACCATCGTCTCGCCGTAGGAGGCGACGCGGTCGCGGTGGAAGGCCGGCTGCGCGAGACGGCGCTGCCGCCGCCAGAACTCGCCGTCGCTCGTCAACAGCCCGTCGCCGACGAGGCGCAGGAAGAAGGGCGACCTGAGCGACATCGCCTTGACGAAGTTCTTCGCGCCCGTGGCGAGCACGTACTCGATGTGTTCGGGGTTGAAGAGGAAGTAGGCCGGCACGTAGAGGAAGCGCGTCAGAACGACGTCGCCGAACTCGCGCGCGCAGCGCTCGATGAAGCCGAGCGTGTCGCGGTTGAACTCCCGCATGTTGCCAAGGACGCGCCCGCCCTTCGGGCCTTGGGGAACCGCAACGGCAACCATGATAACTGCTCCTGTTTTTATTCCGCCTTGCGCTTGTATGAACGGCCAATTCAACGCAGAGGCGCAGAGGGCACAGAGGGGGCGCAGAGGAATTCTACTGCTCAAGCCTCTGCGTTAACTCTGCGTCCTCTGCGCCTCTGCGTTGAACCCCAGTAACTCTAACACTCAACATCGCGGAACACGCGCAGCCTTCACTAAATCTCGATGAAGCCTTCGCCCATGAAGTGACACGTGCCGCCGACCTTGACGGCTGTGATCCGTTCGCCGCCGCGCTCGATTCTGATGCGGATGAAGCTCGGTCGGCCCATCTCGATTCCCTGCTCGCTGACGATCTCGGCGTCGCCTGCGACGACACGGTGGCGGACGAGGTAGCAGCCGAGCGGGCCGCTCGCGCCGCCGGTCGCGGGGTCTTCAGCGACGCCGAGGCCGGGCGCGAACATGCGGCTGTGAACGGTCGAGCCTTCGTGCTCGACCTCGCGCGTGAAGATGAAGACTTCGCGCGGCACGCCGCCGGAGGCCGCGCGCTCGATCAGCTCGGCGCGTGGCCGTGCGCGGCGCGCGGCGTCCAGGCTGCGCAGCGGCACGTAGAGGAAGGGCACACCGCAGGAGACGACTTCGAGCGGCAGGTCTGTGTCGATGTCTTCCGCTTCGAGCGAGAGCATTTTGGCGGCGAGGCGCGCGTCCTCGA
>JALZHC010000890.1 GCA_030914105.1 Acidobacteriota bacterium | reverse complement strand
GTTCAGGGCCGGGCCGGAAGTCCAGCCGAACTCGGAGGAGAAGGCGTTGGAGAGAATCGTCACCTCCTGAATCGCGCCGAGCGGGACGGTGGCGATCATGGTCTGGCGGCCCCAGCCCTCGTCGTTGTTCGCGCCGTCGAGCGTGACCGTCGTTTGACGCCGACCGCCGACGCCCGTGACGAAGTAGGTCTGGTTGACGAAGAGGTCGCCCGTGCCCTTCGCCTGCCGGAAGGCCGCGTTGAGGAGCGGGAGCGTCGTCGTCTTGCGGCCGAGAATCGGCGTCTCGTCGATCTGCGGGCTGTCGAGGCGGCGGCCGATCTGCGGGTCTGCGCGCACGCCCTCGGCCGTGCCGTAGACCGTGACCTCCGCCGACTGCGCGCCGACCGAGAGCTTCACCTTCACGGTCGCCGTCTCGCCCGAACGCAGTGTAATCCCCTTGATCTCTTCGTCGCCGAAGCCCTCCTTCGAGACGCCGGCCGTGTAGGTTCCCGTCAGCGGCAGCGCCGTGAAGGTGGCGCTGCCGTCGCCGCCCGAGACGGCCTCGCGCGCGTCGCCGGTCGCGTTGTTGACGACCGAAATCTTCGCGTCGCGCACGACGGCGCCGTTCTGGTCGGTGACGACGACGACCATCGCCGCCGTGTTCGGAGACTGCGCGAAGGCCGCGTGCGCCGAGAGCAGCGACGCGAGGAGCAGGGCGAAGAGCGACGCGGCAAGGCGCGCGTGGGTTTTTAAGTGGAGCAAGGCAGTTGCTTCCTTTCGCTTGTTCGTCGGGCGACAGTGCCGGGCAGAGTTTAAGGTGCAGATGATAACGGAGCGCGCCCAATTACTACCAACGCTCGTACATGGAAAACGTGCCGCGCCCAATCCCTTGATGACTCGCCCTTAACCTTTCGGCGGGACGGGCCGCCCGCGTTTCACGTATGAAAAACTGTTGCGCTTCTGTTTCATTCGTGATACAGTGCCCCCGAATCGCGCTTCGGGGCAAGCCGTGTGGAGAGCCTTGGAGTGGCGCGTTCGAGACCGCAAGACAGTTGGCCCCCCTTCTGACGTTGCAGGCCGGAACCGGCTTTTGAGGAGAGTGAAAGAGAGATGAGCAACACAACGAAACCGAGAGTCAATCCTTTGAGCCGACGCCCACGCCAGCAGCGGCTCGTGATGGCCGTGCGCGGCGGCGCGGGCACGGGCAAGAGTTGGTTCCTGCGCTCGATGGCGGAGGCCGGTCTGGGCCGCCTCTGTATCTTCGACGTGGAGCGCAAGACGCGCCTGCTCTCAGGCGTCGGCAACCACTTCGACGGCATAGAGGTCGAGCACCCGGACGAGCTGCCGGAGTTCATCGACTGGGCCTTGTCCGGCGAGGGGCGCGAGCAGAACTACGGATGCTTCGGGCTGGATTCGTGGGCGGCCTACTTCAGCGCCAAGCACGCCGAGACCATCAAGGCCGTGCGCGAGCGAACGGGCGACCAGCTCGCGCAGCCTTCAGCCGAAGAGCTGGCCGCCGACCAGATGGTCTTGCAGGGCGTCTTGCGTCGTCTCTGCATGGAGTCGGGGAAGTCCGTCGTCATCGTCGACCAGATACCGGCGAAGGGCAAAGAACAGAAGGAGGACAACGAGGTCGGGCGTGTCCTGCCGATGACGGCGTCGGGCCTGGAATACTTCGTGGACGTGATGGTCGAGGTCTCCTTGCAGGAGCGCGACGGCGAGATCGTGCGCGTCTTCCAGGTCGTGAAGTCGAACAGCCCGGCCTTCGAGGTCGGCTTCGAGCTGACGGGCAGCGTCACCTTCACAGACTTCCTCGAACACATGAAGCGCGAGCACGGCGCAGACCTGCCCGTCGAAGCGCCTAAGGCCGCGGCTGTGCCGGAGACGATTGAAGAGAAGCAGCCGCTCACACTCGTCCAGCCGCAGATGACCGTGCAGGAGCTTGTGGCGAAGGCCGAGCGGCTCGGCTTCAAGCAGGCCGACGTGGTGACGGGCGCGCGCGTCTACCACAACCAGCCGAACATCTACCGCCTCACGCCCGAACAGGTCGCAGACCTCGACCGGCGCATGACTGCGCGGGCCGAGCGCGTCAAGATGGCGCAGCCGACCGAAGACAAACAGCCCGCGCCCCGCGCACAGGCCGCGCGCAACCTCAAGCGCGCTTAAGAGCAGGGATGAAGGCGGAAGGCGGAAGGATGAAAGGGAATTCATTCATTTAGTCATTGCTTCATTGGGTCATTGACTCAATGAAGCAATGACTAAATCTCTTATTC
>JALZHC010000889.1 GCA_030914105.1 Acidobacteriota bacterium | reverse complement strand
GAGCTGCGTTGAAGCCAGAACCGGCGTGCCGAAGCCCGCCTCTCAACGACGGATTAACTATCGCGGCCTACTTCTGGGCCGGGTTCTTGAGCGCCGACTCGATGGCGGCCTTCAGCGCTTCGTAAGTCCGCTCCGGCACCTGCCTGCCGTTGACGAAGAAGGTCGGAGTGGAGTTGACGCCGACGCGCTCGCCGTCGCGCATGTCGCGCTCGACCTGCGGGGCGAACTTGCCCGTGTCGAGCGCCGCGTCGAAACGCTTGCGGTCAAGACCGAGAACGCCGGCATACTGCTTGAGCTGGTCGGTCGAGAGCGACGACTGGTTGCGGAAGAGGATCGCCGTGAAGTCCCAGTATTTGCCCTGCTCGCGCGCGGCCTCGGCGGCCTCGGCGGCCTTCTCCGCGTCCTTGTGCTGGTTGAGCGGGAAGTCTCGGACGACGAAGCGGACGCGGTCGCCGTACTCCGTGATGAGTCGTTCGAGTACGGGCTGGGCCTGCGCGCAGACGGGGCACTGGTAGTCAGTGAACTCGACGACCGTCACGGGCGAGTCGAGCTTGCCCTTCGCGGGCTGGTCGTCGGTGGCGATCTGGTAGACGGGCTGTTCGGGCGGCGTGATGAAGGTCTGGACGCTCGCGCCGTTGCGCAGGCGCTGCGCGAACGCGCCTTCGAGCTTCTGCTGCTCCTGCTGTTGCAGGTACTCGATGATCTGATACTTGACCTTCGGGAACTCGTCCGGGATGCGCTCCTTGTTCTTGTTGTAGAAGTCCTGCGCCTGCGCCTCCGTGACGGACGGAACCTTCGACGCGATCTCCGAGTCGAGCAGGGCGCGCGCCGTGACGCCGCGCTTCTGCGCCTCCTGCGCGAGCAGGAGGTCGTTGATGTGCTGGTCGAGATCGTTGCGGCGCAGAATGTAGACCTGCTGCTGCACCTGCGCGATGAGCGGGCGCAGGTTGTCTTCGATGTCGCCGGAGGTGATGTTCCTGCCGTTGACGCTGGCGAAGATGCGCGCGCGGTCGGCGGGCGTGGCCGGCGGCGTCGCCTCCTTGGCGACCATCTTCACGTCGGCGGCGGCGCGCAGAGAGTCGGCGAACTTCTTTGACTGCTCGTCCTGTCGCTGCTGCCGCAGGTAGGCGACGATCTGGTCTTTGACCTGCTCGAACGGGACGGCCTGACCGGCCTGCTGCTCGATCTGCGCCTTGTTCTGGTTGTAGAAGGCCTGCGCGTCGGCCTGCGTCGGCTCGACCGTCTTGGCGACGACCTCCGCCTCGTAGAGCTTCTGGTTCGACACGCCGCGCTTCTTCGCCTCGGCGTCGAGCAGGAGACTGTTGATCTGCGCGTCGAGCGCGTACTTGCGCGCGTCCGAGACCTGCTGCTGAAGCTCCGCGACCTGCTGCCGCACTTCCGGACTGAGGTCTGACTGCGTGAGCTTCACGCCGTTGACGACGGCGAGCACGTCCGGCAGGGGCTTATCCTCGCAGCCGCAGTCGGCGACCGCGCCGCCTGACGGCGCGGGCCGTCCCGCCGTCGGCTGCGCGGGAGTCGTCGGCCTGGCTGCGGGCGTCGGCTGCGGCGTGGCCCTCGGCCTCGCAGACGCGCCGGTCGGGGTCTGCGGCCTGTTCGTGGCGGGCGCGGGACGACGCGTCTGCGCCGCGACCGCGCAGGCGAGCGCGCAGGTCAGGAGGGTTGCGTAAAAAAACTTGCTCATCAGTTCTCCGTCTTGGTTTTAAGAAAATCGGGCCGGGTATCCGCGGCGACGGCGCGCGCCGCCTCGGCCCTTCGTTTGATGCGACTTTCGGCCCCGGCGTCGCTCCGGGCGCGCAAGTTTAGCATCCGGCCCGACGGTTTCGCCAACGGCGGTTAATGCCGCCGGAGGGTTGATTCAAACTTGAAGGCGACCCTTCACTCAAACGCCCCAATCTCACCCGCCGGAAATTTTCGCTTGACCCCGGAACCCGTTCGGCACTTTATAATCGGCCACTAATGAGCGCACCGGCGAAAAAAGAGTTCCTGCGCGCGGGCGAGCTGGCGCGCGCCGCAGGCGTGAGCACAGACACGCTGCGCCACTACGAGCGCAAGGGCGTGCTCGCGTGTCCGCGCCGCTCCGCCAACGGCTACCGCGAATACCCTGCGGACGCGCTCGCGCGCGTTCGTCTGGTGCGGCGCGCGCTCGCGGTCGGCTTCACGCTCGACGAACTGGCGCGCATACTTCGCGCGCGCGAGCGCGGCGTCGCACCCTGCCGCGAGGTGCGCGAGCTT
>JALZHC010000312.1 GCA_030914105.1 Acidobacteriota bacterium | reverse complement strand
CCTCTCGCCCCAGTCGGTCGCCACGTAAAGGTCGTGCAGAAACGCCAGCTCCTTGTCCGACTTGTGTGTGCTCATACCTCTTTAGTGATAAGTGATAAGAATTAAAGTCTGGAGTCTGAGAGTCTGGAGTCGAAGGCCGGTGGTTCCTGCCTTCAGACTCTGGACTCCAGACCCGCGACTCCTCTTATCACTCATCACTTATCACTCATCACTTCCTTCTTCTTTCCAGTATCGCCGCCCGCGCAGACGTTCGGGCAGGCACTTCATCTCTTCGCGCGCGTGCGGGTCGTCGTGGACGTAGCGGTAGCCTCGCCCGTATCCGGAGCGCTTCATGAGCGGCGTGACGGCGTTGCGCAGGTGCAGCGGCACAGGCTCGCGCGCGGTCTCCGAGGCGTCCTCGGCGGCGGCCATGTAGGCGCGCTTGACGGCGTTCGACTTCGGCGCGCGCGCCAGGTAGACGGTCGCCTGCGAGAGCGGGTAGAGAGCTTCGGGCAGGCCGATGAGCTGCGTGATCTCGGCGGCGGCGGCGGCCTGCACCATCGCCTGCGGGTCAGCGAGGCCGATGTCTTCGGAGGCGAGGATGCAGAGGCGTCGCGCGATGAAGACGGGGTCTGCGCCGCCTTCGATGAGGCGCGCGAGCCAGTAGAGCGCCGCGTCGGCGTCGGAGTTGCGCAAAGATTTGATGAGCGCGGAGGCGAGGTTGTAGTGCTCCTCGCCGCCCTTGTCGTAGGCGTAGCGCGCGCGGCCCAGGGCCTCGACGACCGTCTCCTCCTTGACGCGGCGGGCTCCCTTCTTGTCCGGCTCGGTCGCCTCGACCGCGGCCTCCAGCGCGGTGAGCGCGACGCGCGCGTCGCCGCCCGACGCGTGCGCGATGCGCGCCAGAAGCTCGTCGGAGACTTTCGGGTTCAGAGAGGCGAGTCCGCGCTCCTCGTCTTCGAGCGCACGACTGAGGAGCGCCGTCACGTCCTGTTCGCTCAGGGGTTCGAGCGTGAGGACGCGGCTGCGCGAGAGCAGCGCGCCGATGACCTCGAAGGAAGGGTTCTCGGTCGTTGCGCCGACGAGAGTGACCGTGCCGTCCTCGACCGCGGGCAGCAGCGCGTCCTGCTGCGCCTTGTTGAAGCGGTGAATCTCGTCCACGAAGAGGATCGTCCGGTGGCCGCGACGCTTCTCGGCGCGCGCCTCACTGATGGCCGCGCGCAGGTCTTTGACGCCGGAGAAGACCGCGGAGAGAGGCACGAAGCGCGAGCCGCTGCGCCGCGCGAGCAGGCGCGCGAGAGTGGTCTTGCCCGTGCCGGGCGCGCCCCAGAGGATGAGTGACGGGAGGAGCCCACCGCCCTCGATGACGCGGCGCAGCACGCGCCCCTCGCCGACGAGGTGCTGCTGGCCGGCGAACTCTTCGAGCGTGCGCGGGCGCATGCGCTCGGCGAGCGGGGCCGAGGTGTCGGGCGCTTCTTCCGTCTCCGGCCCTTCGTCGAAGAGGCTTTCGCTTGCGTGTCGCGTCATGGGTTAAAGCTCTCTCAGCCGGGCGCGAAACTTCGTTCGCCGTCGGGCGCGAACTCGGTCGGCGACGGGCGGCGCTTCAGTTTTCGGGGGACTTTGTGAAGAGCTTAGCACAAGTTGCCGCGCCGCGCCGTGACGAATTTGTGAGTAGAATTTTTCGTCCCCTTGTGTAAAATCTTGGACGGAACGTGCCCTCACCGACATTCGTATAGGACTGCGAGACGTCGCCGAAGGAGGCCGCAAACGAAGGCCGCGCGCGGCGCGTATTTGAGGTGACATTATGAAAGACGCGAAAGAGATGCTGCGTATCGTCGGAATCATTCTGCTGGGGCTGTTCGTGCTCGTCGTCGGCATCCCGCTGGTGTTCGCCGCCGCCGGGCTGGTCGTCGTGACGGCGGTCGGCGTCGTCGGGGCCATCGTCAAACTCGCCATTCTGCTCATCAAGGTGGCGGTCATGCTCGCCATCATCTACCTCGTGCTCGCGGGCGTGCGCGCCCTTTTGAAGTAAGCGCGGAAAAAAGGAGGGGCCGGCGCTGACGTTTGATTGCCAGCGCCGGCCTCTTCGTGTGTCCGTGATTTCTACTGCTGCGTCCCGCTCAGAATCTTTACTAAGTCGAAGTCATCGCCGTTGCCGTGGTAGAAGATGTTCTCCACCTTCCAGCCCTCACTCGTTTTGTGCATGCGGAAAGCGAGCTTGTTTGGTTTGCCGAAGTTGTTGAAGGTGACGAGGACGGTCGCGCGGTCTCCGTTAATCGCCGGCGTGCCGATGCGGAAGTTCGTGATCTTTGTGTCCTGCGCGTTGAAGAGCGGGTCGAAGTCGAGGTTGCCGACATCGCCTTCGGGCGTCTCGGTGAGGTCTTTCCAGATGAGGTCGGCCAGTTGCTTGTCGAAGAATTTCTGCTGGTACTTCCGGCCCTCCTTCTCGAAGACGTGGCCGTAGCCGTTCCTGTGCACGCGGTATAGCTCGCGGACGACCGCGTCGGGCGTGCTCGCCGCCGCGCCGGTCTGCGCCGCGACGGCCGCCACGCAGCCGAGGCACATCAGGGTTAAGAAGAAAAATCTGAACGGGATTTGGGAAATCTTCACTCGTGTTTCTCCTGAAGTCGGACTGGTTTAGTAAGACGGCAGCCCGAAGCTTACTACGAGCGCGGGCCTCGACGTTAACGTTCGGCGGCTCGGCCTTCGCGGGCCGGCGGGCCGAACTCGCGCGGGCGGCTACCAGGCGATGCCGTAGTCCTCGCCGTGATTGCTCGAACCGCCCCAGAAAGTGGCGTGGCGCTGGTCGAGCATGATGGCGTTGATCGGCCCCGATGTTCGCTCCTCGAAAGTCTCTTCGTAGCCCATCCTTCTCAGCTCGGCGCGCACCCACGGCGGCATCGAGTCGGCGAGGAGGATGCGGCCCGGACGAATCTCGTGCTGGCCGAAGGAGCTGCGCATCTGGAAGCTGTTGACGTTCGGCGCTTCGGTCGCCTGCTGCGGGGTCATGCCGAACTCGACCACGTCGAGGAAGAACTGAAGGAGGTTCTGATCCTGACTGTCGCCGCCCTGGACGGAGAAGCAGAGGTACGGCTTGCCGTCTTTGAGCGCAAGCGTCGGCGTGAGCGTGACGCGCGGGTGCTTGCCCGGCTCGATGACGTTGAAGGGGCCTTCCGAGGGGTCTGTGACGAAGCTCTGCGCACGCTGACTGAGGCCCACGCCGGTGCGCCCGGCGATGACCGCCGGAACCCATCCGCCGCTCGGCGTCACTGAGACGACCCAGCCCTCCTCGTCCGCCGCCTCGACCGAAGTCGTGCCCGCGTAGAAGTGGCGCATGAACTCTTCGTCCGACGACCGAACGTCCGAAGCCGGCAGAAGGCGAGTCGAGCTTGTGGCCGGCGGGGGCGTCGTGTCCTGCGTCGCGGGGGGCGCGGAGGAAGGGCTCGCGGTCGGTCGCGCGTTCCACTTCTGAAGCAGTTCGCTATAAGGGTTGGTCTGGCCCTGGAAAGGGTAAGGGTCGCCGGGGCCTATCGAGGGGTCGTTGCGCTCCCAGTTGATGAGCTTGGCGCGCTGCTTCGCGTAGTCTTTGGAGAGCAGACCTTGAACCGGCTCTTCGGGTGGGAAGTATGTATCGCCGTAATAAAAATCGCGGTCGGCGAAGGCGAGGCTCATCGCCTGATAAATCGTGTGGACGTAGCGCGCACTGTTGTAGCCCATCGCCTTAAGGTCGAAGTTCTCAAGGATGTTCAGGGCTTCGAGCATGGCCGGCCCCTGCGTCCAGGCGTTGAGCTTGTAGACTTCGATGCCGCGGTAGTTCGTCTTGACCGGCTCCTCGATGTGAACCTTCCAGTTGGCGAGGTCTTGCTCGGTGAAAAGTCCGCCCTCCTCGCGCGCGCCGCGCACGAGCTCGCGCGCGATGTCGCCGCGGTAGAAGCGTTCGTAGGCGGCGTAGATGGCCTCCTTTCTGCTCTTGCCGGCGGCGAGCGCCGTCTGCTCGGCCTCGACCAGCTTGCGGAGCGTGGCGGCGAGGTCGGGCTGGCGGAAGACTTCGCCGGCTTCGGGCGCTTCGCGTCGCGCGCCCGCGTGCGTGAGCATCAGCTCGCGCGAGTAGCGCCAGCGCTTGATCCAGTTCTTGTTGCGCTCGATTGTGTTCGTCAGCTCGGCCTCGATTGGATAGCCGTCGGCCATCTGGATTGCAGGGTCGAGCACATCCTTCAAAGAGAGCTTGCCGTACTCGGCGAGCATGGTAAGTATGCCGCCCGGCGTGCCCGGCGTGACCGCGGCGAGCGGGCCGTATTCGGGCGGGTACTTCATGCCCTTCGACTTGTAGAAGGCCGCGGTCGCGCCCGTCGGCGCGACGCCGAGCGCGTTGATGCCGACGACTTTTCCGGTGTGCGGGTTGTAGATGAGCGCCTGCGTCTCGCCGCCCCAGCTCAAGGTGTCCCACATCGTCGAGGCTGCGGCAATCATGGCGCAGGCCGCGTCCACGGCGTTGCCGCCCTTCTGAAACGTCATCGCGCCCGCGGTGGCCGCCAGAGGCTTCCCCGTAATCGCCATCCAGTGACGCCCGTGCAGCGGCGGCTTCTCGGTGCGCTGAGCGCGCGAGCGCGTCGGCACGGGCGTGCCGACGAGCGCCGCCGATAAAAGAACTACGAACAGTCTCCTTGCTGGACGCATCTCTCCCTCCGTCCTGAGCCATTGAAAATCGTGACCGCCACGAGGTGGATGCTGCTATTATTACCCCGCCTTTTAAAATTAATGAAGCCGTCGGGGGAGGGAAGTGATGAGGAGAGCCTTCGTCATCGTCGTCTGCCTGCTGCTCCTGCCGCTCGCAATCGCACACACGCAGAACAACGCGCTCTCGCAGGAGGTGCGCGAGTTCGTGAGCGTCGACGCGCCGGTGATCGCGCTCGCGCACGCGCGCGTGATTGACGGCACGGGCGGGCCCGCGCAAGTTGACCAGACCGTCGTCATCTCCGGCGGAAAGATTCAAACGCTCGGCCCTTCGGCGTCCGTGAAGATTCCGGAAGGCGCGAAGGTCTTAGACCTCGCGGGCAAGAGCGTACTGCCCGGACTCGTCCTGATGCACGAGCACATGTTCTACCCGACGGGCCGCCTCGCACTCTACAACGAGATGGGCTGGAGCTTCCCGCGCCTCTACCTCGCCTGCGGCGTCACTTCTTTGCGCACAGCCGGCAGCGTCGAGCCTTACACAGACCTCAACCTGAAAAAGATGATTGACGCGGGCCGCACGCCCGGCCCGAAGATGCACGTCACGGGGCCGTACCTCGACGGCGTGGGCAGCTTCGCCACGCAGTTCCACGTTTTGAAAGACGCAGACGACGCGCGCCGCATGGTCAACCTCTGGGCCGACGAGGGCGCGACC
>JALZHC010000888.1 GCA_030914105.1 Acidobacteriota bacterium | reverse complement strand
ATGAGGCGGAAGGCGAGCGTGCCCTGCGCCTCGCCGCACTCGGCATCAACGATGCGCCCGTCGTTGAAGAGGACACGCCCGCGGCGTTCGGCGCTCTCGATTGCGAGCGCGCCGGTGAGGCGCGAGTTCTCGATGACCTGCACGGCGTCGAAGATGCTGACGGTCGAGAGGTCGCCAGCAAAGGTGACGGGGCGGCGCGCGACCTCGACCGTGGGCGGCGGCGCGGAGGCGTGCGGCTGTAAGTCGGGCCGGCGCGCGCGGCGTATGGCTTCGAGGCCGGGCGCGATGTTGATGCGCGGGTCTATGTGCTTGGCTTCGAGCAGGCGCTCGTGCGCGGACTCGAAATTCTCGCGCGAGATGTAGAGCGTGACGAGCGTGAGACACTGGCGCGCGGCCTCGTCCTTGTGCCCGTAGGAGAAGGCGACCTCGCGCAGCTTCTCGCGCAGCGTGATCGAGCGCGGGTGGTGCGCGATGGCCTCCTGCAAACGCTCGATGGCGCGCTGCGGCACCTTGTACTTGACGAACAGGTCGGCGTCAATCAGCGCCGCCTCGACGCTCTCCTCAAGACTCTTCGGCTTCTCGCGGTCGCTCATCCGCCACGTCGCTCCAAACTCAGAGTCTATCACAGTCGAAGGCCGGGCCTTGATGATTGCGTCGCGGCGGATTAAAAGGATTGAATCAATGATTCATTTCTTCATTGAATCAATGAACCGATGAGCCGATGAAGCAATCCTGCTCAATCCGCAATCCGAAATCGGGAATCTGCATCCCGCAATCGGGCGCGGCGGACACGATATAGTGCGCGCTTCGCAACGCCCCGGCAGAATGCGACACGACGGTACGAAGCGCCCGGCGCGCCGCGCCGCCCGAAAACTTCATCCAGCGTCTTAACTCTTCGCCGCTAAATTCTCTTTTTTCGTCACGCCCGCCCGGCCTGTGTCCGCGAGCGAGCCTCGCTCGCCGCCGACGCGCGGGCGCGCGTTGCACGCGGGAAACATGGCACGCTGTGTGCTCAACAAAGTGCGTCAGCAGTTCCCTTGAAGAGTCCGAGACGGTCAGCCAGGCCGCGCACGCGCGCGGCTGAAGAAGCCCGACGTGAACAGACCCGACAACCGCCTGAGTCCGAGGAGTCGCCGATGCACGAAGAGTTGTCGCTGGAGGTCTTGACGCCGACGGTTCGGCTGGTGAACGAGAGCTGGGCCGGCCACCTGCAACGCGTCTGCGCGGCCTGGAAGGCCGCGGGCGCGAGCCGGCGCGAGGACGGCTTCCGCGCGCTCGTCGGACGACTTCGTCGCACGCGCCCCTCGACCTACCAGCACTGCGTCCGCGTCGCGCGCCACTCGCGCCGGCTGGGCCGCGCGCTCGGTTTCGACGACGCGCGCCTGCGGCAGCTCTCTTCGACCGCCATGATGCACGACATCGGCAAGGTGCTCGTGCCCGAGTTCATCCTCAGCCGCCCGCGCCGCCCGACGCGCTTCGAGCGCTTCGTCTTGAACCTGCACCCGAACTTCGGCGCGCTCCTCGCCTCCTACTTCGACTTGCCGGCGGAGCTGCGCATACGCACGCAGCACCACCACGAGCGCTGGGACGGTCGCGGCTACCCGCACCGGCTCGGCGGCGAAGACATCCCTCTGATGGCGCGCGTCGTCCAGGTGACGGACACCTTCGATGCGATGGTCACGCGCCGGAGCTACAACACCCCGCGCACGAGCGAGGACGCGCTCGCGGAGCTGCGGCGCGAGGCGGGCGGCCAGTTCGACCCCCGCATGATCGAAGCTTTCCTCGACACATTCTCAGAAGGCTGGTGACTTGTCATGAACACGTGGATGCGACGCCGCATCGAACGCTCGCGCGCACGCTGCGAGAAGGCCGAGACGAGCAGCAAGACCAAACCGCGAACGCAGGAAGCAAAGTCGCAGTCGAATGAGCGGGCTGCGCCAGCGAGTCAGTGTGAGGGCGCTTCATGAATCGTCGGTCGGGGTAGAGGAAGAAAGATTCACCGCAGAGGACGCAGAGGGGGCGCAGAGGATCGAGCGCTCGTCGAAGTTCAAGACTTTTCTGCGGATGCCGTGCTTGAGCACTTGGACGTTGAAGTTTATTAGAAGTCCAAGCTGCCAGCCGCCGAGTCGTAGGTAGGTTAGTAGCTGCGACTCGTGAATCGGCGCAAGGGCATCAACTGACTTCACCTCGACGACGACCGCGACGGCGACGAGCAAATCCAAACGATAGCCGCACTCTAAGCGAATACCCTTGTAC
>JALZHC010000311.1 GCA_030914105.1 Acidobacteriota bacterium | reverse complement strand
GGCTGGTTCTGATCGCTCGTGCTCATCTCTGTGGCCTCCGAAGCGGCGCGCCGACTTCAGGTAAAGACCGCGCGCGTGCCGTCCTCTCTAACGCAAGAGAAAAGCCCCGCCGCCGCTTGCCGAGCGCGAGCGCGCGCGTGGGGCTTTTCGGTTCTCAGGGCGAAAAAGGTTCCGGGTCGAGCGCGTCTGCGAGATGAGCGGGGGCGCGCCGTTGGCCCATGTCCTCGCCCGCTCTAACTACTCCGTCTCCTGCTCGGCGGCGGTTGATTCTGTTTTCTTCGAGCGCCGCCCTCCGCGGCCCTCCTTCTTCGTCGAGTCAGCGCTCGAAGTCTCGGCCTTGCCGCCCTTCTTCGCAGACTTCTTCTTGCCGGAGGCGGACTTGGCGCGCTTCGCGGCGGCTTCGGCGGCCTCGCGCTCGCGCGGGTTGTCAACCAGCTCGATGATCGCCAGCTCGGCGTTGTCGCCGTCGCGATGGCCGAGGCGGATGATGCGCGTGTAGCCGCCGGGACGGTCACGATAACGCTCGCCCAGCTCGTCGAACAGGCGCTTCAAGGCCGCGACGCCCGCCGTGCGCGGCGCGCGCTGCTGACCCCGCCTGCCGGCGGAGGCGGCCTGCCCGCGGTTGCCGGCGTGGAAGAAGGATGCGGCCTGACGGCGCAGGTGGAGCGACTGCGAAGCGGTGTCGTCGCCCTCCAGGGTGCTCGCGCGCTTGGCGAGCGTGATAACGCGCTCGACGAAGGGGCGCAGCTCCTTCGCCTTCGGCACGGTCGTCACGATGCGCTCCTCGCGCGCGTTAATCAACGAGGTCGCAAGGTTGCGAAGCATCGACATGCGGTGCTCGCTCGTCCGTCCGAGTTTCCTGTGTGCGTTCAAGTGTCGCATGACTTTATCAGTGATAAGTGATAAGTGATAAGTGATGAGATAAGTGCTTTTTCTCATCACTTATCACTCATCACTCATCACGGCTTTTATTCCTCGTCGTCGTCCGCGTACTCGCTCAGGTCGATGTCTGAGCCGCCGGTGCCGGGGATGGGGTTGCCCTGCTCGTCGAAGGCCATGCCGAAGTCGAGCCCCATGCCGTGCAGGATTTCCTTGATCTCGTTCAGAGATTTCTTGCCGAAGTTCTTCGTCGCCAGCATCTCGCGTTCGCTTCTCTGGACGAGGTCGCGGATGGTGCGGATGTTTGCGTTCTTCAGGCAGTTGTAGGAGCGCACCGACAGCTCAAGCTCGTCAACCGAGCGGTCGAGCACGTCGTTTCTGGGGAGCGGCGGGCGCTCGATGTTCTGGTAGGCGAACTCGTCGGTGTCCTCCTCGAAGTTGATGAAGATCTGCATGTGGTCTTTAATCAACTTCGCGGCCAGGCCGATGGCGTCGTCGGGCTTCACCGAGCCGTCCGTCCAGACCTCAATCGTCAGCTTGTCGAACTCCGTGTTCTGGCCGAGGCGTGCGGCCTCGACGGCGTAGTTGACCTTCTTGACCGGCGTATGCACCGAGTCAATCGGGATGTAGCCCAGAGAGAGGTCTTCGTCGAAGTTGCGCTCGGCGGGGACGTAGCCGCGCCCGCGCTTCAGGCGCATCTCGATGGTGAGCGAGCCGCCCTCGCTGACGGTCGCGATGTAGACGTTCGGGTCGAGCACTTCAACGTCGGCGTCGTGATCGATGTCGGCGGAGGTGACTTCGCCCGCGCCGTCCTTGTGGATGGTTAAGGTCTTGGCCTCCGTGCCGTGGAGCTTGAAGGGAATCTGTTTGAGGTTAAGTATGACGTCGGTCGCGTCCTCGACCACCCCGCGGATGGAGGAGAACTCGTGCTCGACGCCCTCGATCTTGACGGCCGTGATGGCCGCGCCCTCAATCGAGGAGAGCAGCGCGCGGCGCAAGGAGTTGCCGATGGTCGTGCCGAAGCCGCGCTCGAACGGCTGGGCCGAGAACTGCCCGTAGCGCTCGGTCAAAGTCTCGCCCTCGACGGCGAGACGGCGCGGCATCTGAAAACCCGTCCAGAGGTTGTGTTGATCCATTGCCATAGACATAAACCTTCGTATGAAAAAGGAAAGCCTGACGGGAGGCTCGGCGCGCGGCGCGCGGCCTTCGCAGGGCCGCCCGGACGCGCGCTCGGTCGCCTCGCGCCGCCGTCGTCTACTTGCTGTAAAGCTCGACGATGAGCTGTTCGTTGATCGAGCGATCAATGTCGGCGCGCGCCGGCAGCGCCGCCACGCGCGCGCTCATCTCCGCGCCTTCCGCCGGCATGATCCAGCTCGGACGCCCGCGCCCGCCGGCGGTCTGCCACGCGCCCTCGATGTGCGCGTTCTTGCGGCTCGGCTCCTTGATGCTCACCGTGTCGCCGGGCTTAACCTGGAAACTTGGAATATCTACCTTGCGCCCGTTGACCTCGATGTGCCCGTGGTTGACGAGCTGCCGCGCCTGCCTACGCGACGTGGCGAAGCCCGCGCGGTAGACGGCGTTGTCGAGCCGGCGCTCCAACAAACTAAGAAGGTTCTCGCCCGTGATGCCCTTCATGCGGGCCGCGCGCTCGAAGTAGTTGCGGAACTGCCCTTCGAGGACGAAGTAGATGCGCTTGACCTTCTGCTTCTCGCGCAACTGCTGGCCGTAGCCGACGAGCGCCTTGCCGCGTCGAAGCGAATTGCCGTGCTGTCCGGGCGGCTGCGTGCCGCGCTTCTCAATCGGGCACGACGGCTTGTAGCAGCGGTCGCCCTTCAAAAATAACTTCGCGCCCTCGCGGCGGCACAGACGGCACACCGCGCTTCGATACCTAGCCACTTCTTTTTTGCCTCCGGTCTGAAAGTCAGACGGAAAAGTTTACAGACCGCCGCGGCGGCCCTTCATCCTTTAGGTCATAAGCAAGCGATGAGTGATCAGTGATGAGTGATAAGAGAACTGCTTTCAACTTATCACACATCACTGATCACTTATCACGGGTTCGTTAAACTCTGCGCCGCTTCGGCGGGCGGCAGCCGTTGTGCGGGATGGGCGTCGTGTCGCGGATGACGGTGACGCGGATGCCGGCGCTGTTGATGGCGCGGATGGCCGACTCGCGCCCGCCGCCCGGCCCCTTCACACGCACCTCGCACTGCTGCATCCCGGCCTCCTTGGCCTTGTTCGCGGCCTCGTAGGCGGCCTGTTGCGCCGCAAACGGCGTCCCCTTGCGCGAGCCGCGGAAGCCCCGCGCGCCCGAAGAGGACTGCGCGATGAGGTTCCCCTCGGTGTCGGTGATCGAGATCAGCGTGTTGTTGAACGACGCCGCGATGTGCACGATGCCGACGGGGATGTTCTTCCTTTCCTTCTTGCGGAAAGTCTTCTTCTTGCCTGTCGTTGTCGCTTTTGCCATGATTCAGTAGTCAGTAGTCAGTAGCCAGTAGGAAGCCCTCTTCAGCGGGGCGTCAGTCAGAAAGCGTCAGCGGCCTTATCAAGGGCCTACTGAATACTGTCTACTGACTACTGGCTACCGCAAGTTACTTCTTGCCCGGTGCCTTCTTCTTGGCGACCGTGGCGCGGCGCGGCCCCTTACGGGTGCGCGCGTTGGTGTGGGTGCGCTGGCCGCGCACGGGCAGACCCCGGCGGTGGCGCAGGCCGCGGTAGCAGCCGATGTCCATCAGCCGCTTGATGTCCATCTGGACGCGTTTCCGGAGGTCGCCCTCGACCTCGCCCTGTCCCTCGATGATCTGGCGGATGCGGTTGAGCTGCGCCTCGTCCAGGTCGCGCACGCGGAGGTCGGGGCTGACCTGCGCCTCCTGGAGGATGGAGTTGGCGCGCGAGCGCCCGATGCCGTAGATGTACGTCAGACCGATCTCTATGCGCTTGTTGACCGGCAGGTCAACGCCGACTACACGAGCCATTTCAGTTCTCTCTCCGAGTCAAAATCAATTTGCGATTTCTGATTTGAAGACGGCAGCCGCGCCGCCCCAAATCGCAAATCAAAAATCTATAACTTACCCCTGCCGCTGCTTGTGCTTGGGGTTCGTGCAGATCACGCGCACCACCCCTTTGCGGTGGATGATCTTGCAGTTGTCGCACATCTTCTTGACCGAAGCCCTGACCTTCATCGCTTCCTCACCCCTTTTCGGGAATCCGTCTCGGCCGCTCACTTGTAGCGATAGGTGATGCGCCCGCGGTTCAGGTCGTAGGGCGAAAGCTCGACCAGCACGCGGTCGCCCGGAAGTATCCGGATGAAGTTCTTGCGCATCTTGCCGGAGACGTGCGCCAGAACCTGATGCTTGCTCTCTTCCAACTCGACGCGGAACATCGCGTTCGGCAAGGTCTCGACGACCTTCGCCATCACCTCTATCGCTTCTTCTTTCGCCATACCCTAGACTATCTCTAGCGAAAAACCTGAGTCGGCTGGCAAACTATGGATAATAACACGCTTACTGCCCAGCTCCAAGCCGCGGCGACCCGTTCAGGCGCTCGCGGCCTCCGCGCCCGGCGCGGTCTCGGCCAGAACGGTCAGAACCTCCGGCCCTTCTTCCGTGATGGCGACTGTGTGTTCGACGTGGGCCGAGGGCTGGCCGTCGAGCGTGACGACCGTCCAGCCGTCGGCGAGCGTTTTCGTCCGGTGCGTGCCGAGGTTGAGCATCGGCTCGATGGCGAAGACGTAGCCCGCGCGGATTTTGATGCCCGTGCCGGGCTTTCCGTAGTTCGGGATTTGCGGGTCTTCGTGCATTTTCCGACCGATGCCGTGGCCGACGTAGTCGCGCACCACCCCGTAGCCGCGCGATTCGGCGAGCGACTGCACGGCCCAGCCGATGTCGCCGAGGTACTTGCCCGGCCAGCACTGACGGATGGCCCGCTCCAGGCACTCCTCGGCCACGCGGATGAGTTCCAGCCTTTCGGGGCTGACGCGACCGACGGGGACGGTCGTCGCCGTATCGCCAACGTAGCCGGCCAGAGTCACGCCGCAGTCAATCGAGAAGATGTCGCCCTCTTTGAGTTCGTAGGCCGACGGGAAGCCGTGGACGACCTGCTCGTTGACGGACGCGCAGATCGAGAAGGGGAAGCCGTGGTAGCCCTTGAAGGTCGGCAGCGCGCCCGCGTCGCGGATCATCCGCTCGGCGGCCATGTCGAGCTCGATGGTGGTCACGCCGGGCCGCACCATCCGGCGCAGCTCCTCGCGCACCTGCGCCACGAGCCGCCCGGCCGCCCGCATCTTCTCCAACTCCCTCCTGGACTTCCCGATAATCATTTAGGGCAGTGACGAGTGACGGGTGACAAGTGGCGATTAAGAGCTTTGGGGCTCGTCACTCGTCACTCGTCACCCGTCACGGCTTTTTCAATGTCCGCGTAGGCCGCCTCGGCGTCGCGCGTGCCGTCGACGCGGCGGAGGCGCCCCGTCCGCTCGTAGTAGTCGATGAGCG
>JALZHC010000310.1 GCA_030914105.1 Acidobacteriota bacterium | reverse complement strand
CGCGCGCCAGCGGACGAGGAAACTCTTGAGCGCTTCATACATCGCCTCGAACGAGTCGGCGCAGAAGAGCACGGGCTGAAACCTCGTCGGGTCGTACTCGGCGCGCGAAGCCTCTTCGAGGTCGAGCGGTCGCAAGCGCGCCTCCCTCATCTCCTCCAGCTCGCCCGCAGACGACAGCAGGCCCGTGCCGTAAGCCTTCACTTCTCCGTTCTCGCGCAGCACGCCGAACTCGATTGTGAACCAGTAGACGCGCGACAGGCGTTCGAGCGCGTCCTTCGTCTTCGTGCGACGGACGGCCTCGCCGACCAGACGGTTCAGCTCGGCCAGGCGGGGGCTGGCGAGCGTGAGCGCGTGTCCGAGCAGCTCGTGAACCACGTCCGGCTCGGGCGTGTAGAAGGGCGTCGAGTGGTGCCGGATGTACTGCGTGCAGAGGAAGACGCCGTCGGCGAGCGATTCGAGGAAGACGCGCGGCTCGACGAGGCCCGCGACCGGCTCCAAACGAAAGCCGCTGATTGCGCGCACCCTCTCGGAGACTTCGCGCAGTTGCGGGATCGTCGTGCGCGGGAGGTCTAAACGGCGCGCGGCTTCGAGGTACTCGGCGCAGGCGTGGCGTCGGTGCGCCGAATCGAGCGCGCCGAGGATGGTGCGCCAGAGCGCGTGCTCTTCTTCAGTGTAGGGCGCGTCGGGCGGGGCTTCGCCCGCGCGGTGTTCGAGCGCGAGCTGCGCGATGCGGTTGCGGCGCGCGCGGTACTCCGGGTCGCGGAAGCCCGGATGGTCGGGGTCGAGCCGGACGATTGCAGCGCGGTCGGCGGCCCTCTCATCCGCGCCCGCCCTTTCGTCAAGGTCGGCGGCTACCGCGCGCGCGTCAACGTGGTCGAGGAGAAGTCGGCTGCCTTCCTCGGTCGTGTTCCCTCTCTGTGTCCTGTTCACTTCGGAAACCTCCTTCGCGTCCCGGAAGACGCGCAAAAAAAACCGGCCACCGAATCCTCCGCGTCGGAAGGTTCGGTGGCCGGTAAAACTTTGAAGCCGTCTTGCGGTTCGCGCTAAATCATGGACGCGCGCCGACAGCCCCTTACCGCCCAGCCCCTCCGCGCGGGCGCGGGGCCGTAATAATAGTAGCGGCGATAGAGGCTCTGCTGTCTGACGCTCATCTCACTCACGCGCGCCGCACTCACGGCGGCGACTGACTTAACACTAGCCGCGGCCCGCGCCACTTGTCAACCCGAAGCCCCGGCACACGCGACCGGGCCTCCCTGCTTCGGAGGTCAATGGGGCAGCGTGTATAATTTAAGCGACTCCCAAGTCTCTATTTCGTCAGAACGGAGCAGGCAATGAAACGCAGAATCGTCCTCGCAGGGTTGCTGAGCGTCCTGGCGCTCGGCGCGTTGTCGGCGCGCGCACAAGGTCAAAGCGCCGCGCCGCTGTCGCCGCAGGTTCAGCCCGACCGCATCTCGCTCGAAGAGTTCAAGCTCTTGCGCGCCGAGGGTAAAATCTTCGTCCTCGACGTGCGCATCGGGGCCACGACGAAGATCAAGGGCGCGACCTACATCCCGCTCGACCAGCTCGAATCGCGCCTCGCGGAACTCCCGCGCGACCGAGAGATCGTCACCTACTGCTCTTGACCGCAGGAGCACACCAGCGCCCGTGCGGCGCAGATACTCCGCGACAAAGGCTTCAAGGCGCGCGCCCTGCTCGGCGGCTTCCCCGCCTGGGAGGCAGCACATGGCGAGACCGAGCCGATCACCGAGGCAGAGAAGACCGTGCCGCAGCAGAACACGAACGCGCAGCCGGCGCAGACGCAAGTCGCCTCGCCCAACCCGACTATAGATGACAGCAAGGCGAAGCCCGGCGACGCGTCGAAGAAGGTCGAGGCCGCGCCCGTCCAGCCCGCCGAGACGACGACCGGCACGCCGATGAAGACGACCAGAAGCAAGAAGTCGAAACACCACAAGACGAAGCCGAGCAGCGAGTGAGGACAGAAGGAAGAAGGCAGAAGGCAGTCGGTCGTGTGAACGAGCAGGGTCGCGTTCAAAGCTCAACCCGGCTGCCTTGTGCCTACAGCCTTCTGCCTTCCACCTTCCGCTTTCCGCCTACTGCCTTCTGTTATCTGCCTTCTTTTATGAAGAGGTGTCGAGTGATGGCCTGCCTTAAATCATTCCCCGTACTTTTTCGGTCGCTGCGGCGACGCGCCGCGACGTTGTTTCCTTCGGCGCTTCTGGTGGCCTGTCTGCTTCCGTGCGTCGCCGCGTCGGGGCAGCAGTACGGCCCGGAGTTCTACTCCGGCATGCGCTGGCGTCTCGTCGGCCCGTTCCGCGCGGGGCGCGTGACGGCGGTCGCAGGGATAGCGGGCCGCCCCGCCGTCTACTACATGGCAACGCCGGGCGGCGGCGTCTGGAAGACGACCGACGGCGGAGAGGTCTGGAAGCCGATCTTTGATGACGCGCGCGTGGCCTCAATCGGCGCGCTGGCGCTCGCGCCGTCGAACCCCGAAATCATCTACGTCGGCACCGGCGAGCAGACCGAAGGGCAGGGCGTCTACCGTTCAAACGACGGCGGCAAAACGTGGGCGAACGTCGGACTCAAAGAGACGCACTACATCTCCTCGATCATCGTCGACCCGCGCGACCCCGACACGGTTCTCGTCGGCGCGTTCGGCGACAACGGGCCCTGGAGCGACTTTCCCGCAAGCCGCGAGCGCGGCGTCTACAAGACGACCGACGGCGGCAAGTCCTGGACGAAGGTTCTCTTCGCGGGCGAGCGCACGGCGGTCGCCGACATGTGCGCCGCGCCCGGCGACCCGCGCGTCGTCTACGCGACGACGTGGTCGCGCCAGTTCACAGCCGAAGGCAGAAGGGGCGGAGGCGAGGACGCGCAAATCTTCAAGTCAACGGACGAAGGCTCGACGTGGCAGCCGCTCACGGCCAAGGGTCTTCCTGAAAGTCGCCGCGGGCGCATCGGCGTCGCGGTCGCGCCCGGCGACCGGCGCGTCTACGCCATCATGAATCAGGGCTTCTTCCGCTCAGACGACGCGGGCGAGACCTGGACGCAAAGCACGAAAGACCCGCGCGTCATCGGCAGTTGGTACTTCAGCCGCACCTACGCCGACCCGCGCAATCCCGAAGTGGTCTACGTGATGCAGACGACGATGTATCGCTCGACCGACGGAGGCCGAACCTTCGAGGCTTACAAGGGCGGCCCCAGCGGCGAGGACGAGCACGTCCTCTGGATTGCGCCCGACGACTCTCGCCGGATGATACTCGGCTCAGACCAGGGCGCGACCGTCAGCCTCGACGGCGGCGAGACCTGGAGCATCTGGTACAACCAGCCGACGGGCCAGTTCTATCACGTCTCGACCGACAATCAGTTTCCTTATTACGCCTACGCCTCGCAGCAGGACAGCGGCTCGGTCGTCGTGCCGAACAGGAGCGACTACGGCCAGATAACTTTCCGCGACTGGTTCTCCACCGGCTCTTTCGAGAGCGGCTACATCGCGCCCGACCCCGTAGACCCGAACAACGTCTACTCAATCGGCTGGTATGGCTCCGTGCTCCGTCTCGACCGAAGGACGGGCCAGCTCTCGACCGTCTTCGTCCCCGGCCCGAAGTACCGCTACACCTGGGAGACGCCGCTCGCCTTCTCGCCCGTTGACAAGAAGACTCTCTACGTCGGCATGCAGCAAGTGCTCGCCACGACGGACGGCGCGTTGACCTGGCGCGAGATAAGCCCCGACCTGACGGTCACCGGCCCGACTCCGCCGCCGGAGAAAGTCGCTTCGCTCTCATCGCAGAAGGCGGCCTCGCTCTCGCGCCGCGGCGGTCACGCGGAGAACGCCGCTGAAGATGAAGGTGAGGGCATTGAAGTTGACGAAGGTGCACGGCAGCAGCAGGGTCGCGGCGTGATCGAGATGATCGAGCCGTCGCCCATACGCGCCGGAGAAATCTGGGTCGGCACGAGCAGCGGTCTCGTCCAGCTCACGCGCGACGGCGGCGCGACCTGGCAGAACGTCACGCCCGCGAGCGCGCCCGCTCAGTGCCACTTCACGAACATCGAAGCCTCGCCCAACGATGCCGACACGGCCTACGCCGTCGCCAACGCGCGCAACGACTTCCACCCTTACGTCTTCCGCACACGCGACGCGGGCAAGACTTGGCAGAAGATTACCGACGGCTTGCGCGAACGCTTCGTCGCACGCGCCGTGCGCGAAGACCCCGCGCGCCGGGGGCTGGTCTACGCGGGCACAGACGACGGCGTCTACGTCTCGTTCGACGGCGGCGACCACTGGCAGACGCTTCAACTGAACCTGCCGACCACGCCCGTGCGCGACCTCAACGTCCACGGCGACGACCTCGTGATTGCGACCTATGGGCGCGGCCTCTGGATTCTCGACGGCCTCTCGCCGCTGCGCCAGCTCGACGCGAAGGTCGCCGCCTCGGACGTGAACCTCTTCCGTCCCGACACGGCAGTGCGCGTGCGCTGGGACAACTGGCAGGAGACGCCGCTCTCTGCGGAGACGCCCGCGGGCGAGAACCCGCCCGACGGCGCAATCATTTATTACTACCTGAAGTCGCCCGCGCGCGGCGAGGTCACGCTTGAGATACGCGACGCGCGCGGCGGCGTCGTGCGCCGCTACACGAGCACCGCGCCGTCTTCAGAGATACCGCCCGCCAACGTCCCCGAATACTGGTTCGCGCCGCCCGATGTTCTCTCGACGAAGGCGGGCCTCAATCGCTTCGTCTGGGACTTGCGCCTGCCAGACCCGCTGCCTCTGCCTTACGGCTTCTACGGCCAGCTCCTCAACTACACCGAATACACTCTGCCCGACCACGCCGTGCCCGGTCAGACGCCGCGCCACCAGCCGCCGGGGCCCCTCGTCGCGCCCGGCGGCTACGAAGTCGTGCTCACGGTTGACGGCAAGACTTACAGGCAGCCGCTCGTCGTCCGCCCGGATCCGCGTGTGCGCGCCACGCAGTCAGACCTCGAAGCGCAGCTCGAACTCGCGCGGCGAATCGCGGACATGATGGCCGTGACTTACAACGACTACAACAAGCTCGCGGCCCTGCGCGACCCCGTAGTCGAGAGGTTCAAGGCTCTTTCGGCGAACCCGCTGGCGAAGGACGCGAGCGACGCCATGCAGGCGCTGGCGAAGGAAGTCATGGAGATCGCCGAAGGGTCGGGCGCGAGTGCGGGCCTCGGCTCTGTGAACCGCGACATGGCTCGGCTTCTGGTGATGGTCGAGAGCGGCGACGTGCGCCCGGCCGAGACCGCTTCGAGCGCCGCCGCCGAGTCGTGCGAGTCGCTCAGGAAGACGCTGGCGCGCCTGAAGAAGGTGAACGAAGAGACGCTGCCGGCGCTCAACAAGCTGCTCGCCAAGTACAACCT
>JALZHC010000309.1:362-5396 GCA_030914105.1 Acidobacteriota bacterium | reverse complement strand
TGCTTCCCTTCGCTCTATCGCTGGACTGAACCTAACGGCACTTCATCAGTCGGCCCTGGCTGCCGCGCGTCAGCGTGTATGTGCCGACGGACTCCTTCGAGTCGCCGACGTTGACGTTGAGTGTGAGCGTGTCGCCTTTCACCTGGCCGGCGTAGCGCGCGGGGCGCGTGTTGTCCGTCTCGTCGCGTCGGACGGGGCCGCCGTGCTCCGCCGCGAACCTGCCTTTGACTTCAAACCTGCCTTCGGCGTCGAGGACGATGGGCTGGTCAATTGAGCCGTTGGCGCAGTCGAACTCTACCGCGGCCCCGCCTTCGCTCACGTCGAGGCGGACGTGTTCCCCGCCCCACACGCCCGCCGCCAGCCGCGTGCCCTTCGCCGACGCCGCTTTGCCCGAAGACTCTTCCTTGTTCCGGCACGAGCCGCTCTGCCCTGCGACCGCGAAGAGCAGTGACGCGGCGACGAGCGAGAAGACAAGATTGACTGTGCTCATAGATGACCTCCCGATTCGATCCGGAAACTGTCCGGGTTGCTTTCCGACGCGGAGGCGCGCGCGCCCGCGCGCTTACTATATCACTGTCGGCGACGGCGCGGCCCGCGTTTGACTTCGCGGCGAGGTTAGGAATATCGTTTCAGCGTTCCGGTTTGCTTTTCAGCACCCACCTGCATCCGCGCCGATTCCCTCCGAAGGGGAAGCAGAGAGGTTTCGGCGGCTGGATTGTTGTCCCTTTACATTGAGGCCGAAGCGCTTGGAGTCCGCCTGTGACCTTGGGGGTGAGCGGAAGCGTGAGCTTGAAGACGGAGCGAGAGCCGCCGGGGCTTGAGTCGGTGGACGACCGCATGATCTGCCTGATGCGGCTCATCCTCGCGCTCTCGGCGCTGCTGGTCATCTACATTGACCCGTCCGAGCCTGACCGCTTCGTCGCCGTCACCTACGCGGCGCTCGTCGTCTACACGCTCTACAGCGCGGCCCTCTTCTTCTTAGCCGCCCGGCGCAGCACGCTCCTGCCTGCGCGCTTCACGCACTGGATTGACGTGGTCTGCTTCCTCGCCCTCGTCGCCCTGAGCAGCGGCACCAACAGCGTCTTCTTTTTCTTCTTCTTCTTCGCCATCCTCGTCGCCTCGTTCCGCCGCGGCTTCACTTCGGGCCTGCGCGTGACGCTCGCGTCGGCGCTGCTCTTCACGGTCGTCGGCTACGCGACCGCGCCCGCGGGGCCGGACTTCGCGCTGAACCGCTTCCTTCTGCGCCCCGTCTACCTGCTCGTGCTCGGCTACATGATGGCCTACTGGGGCGGGCGCGAGATCAGGCTCAAGCGCCGCCTGAGCCTGCTCAGGGAGATGGGCACGCTCTCGAACCCGCGCGCGGGCGTGAGCCACACCGCCGGCTCTGTGCTCGCGCGGCTGCAAGCCTTCTACGACGCCGACGACTGCTCGCTCGTCCTCCGCGACCCGCGCCGCGAGGGCGCGCGCCTCTACCGGCTCGCGCGCGGCGAGCGGGCCGAGCGAGTCCGCGGCGAGCGGCTCCCGCCGAAGCTCGAAGGGCTGCTGCTCTCCCTGCCCGAAGACCTGGCCGTCGTCCATCAGGGCAGGCCGCGCCTGTTCTCCCTCCTCGGCGCGGAGGATTACGTCCTCGACCTGACGCGGCAGAGTGAGTGCACGGCGGAGCGGCAGGGAGAGGTCGCGTCGCTGGCCCCCAGGCTCGGCGTCGAATCCTTCGTCTCCGTGCCGCTCAACTACCGCGGCAAGCCCGCGGGCCGGCTCTATCTTTCGGCGCGTCGCGGCGTCTTCGACAGCTCGGACGTTGACCTGCTGATGCAGGTCGCAGAGCAGTTGATGCCGGTCGTCCACAACATACGCCTTCTCGCGCAGCTCGCCTCCAGCGCCGCCGAGCAGGAGCGGCAGCGGCTTGCGCGCGACATTCACGACAGCGTCATACAGCCCTACATCGGCCTCCAGTACAAGCTCGCCGCCGTCCGCAACAAGCTCGCCGAAGGGCACGACGTGGCCGCAGACATCGAGCGCCTGTTCGAGATGACCGCCGACGAGGTGTCGGGACTGCGCGGCTTCGTGCGCGGACTGCGGAGCGACGGCGTGCGCGAAGGCGACCTGGTCTCCGCCGTGCGCCGCTTCGCCGCGCGCTTCGCAGACAGCTACGACCTCGAAGTCCGCGTCGAGAGCGACGGCGAGATCAGCGTCGACGCGCGGCTCGCCGCCGAGCTGATCCAGATCGTCCACGAGGGCCTGAGCAACGTCCTGAAGCACACCGACGCCACCTTCAGCCAAATCACCTTCGAGCGCGCGGGCCGCTCGCTCCGCCTGCGCATCGAGAACGACGACGCGCGCAACGGCGACGAACCGCGTAGCGGCGACGCCGCGCGCAACGGCGACGGGCCGCACGGCGTCGGCGAACCGCGCAGCGTCAGCGAACCGCGCAGCGACGACGAAACGTTCGGCGCCGGCTCGTCGTCGCTCGCCCCCTTCATGCCCCGCTCGATCACGGAGCGCGCCGAGGAACTGGGCGGCCACGTGCGCGTCGAGCGCGGCAGCGGCGGCCACACGACCGTCCAGGTGGAGATTCCCCTTTAGCCCCAATCGTAGAAGGAACCCTTTAGCCGGAAGCTTAAGAGACCATGCGGCCCAACACGGAACCCATCCGCGTCCTGATAGTTGACGACCACAAGATCGTCCGCGAGGGACTACGCGATTTGATTGAGAGCCGGCGCGGCATGAAGGTCGTGGGCGACGCGGCCAGCCGCGACGAAGCTTTGCGCC
This sequence comes from Acidobacteriota bacterium, assembly GCA_030914105.1. Taxonomy (GTDB): domain Bacteria; phylum Acidobacteriota; class Blastocatellia; order Pyrinomonadales; family Pyrinomonadaceae; genus QHXN01. Next base: position 2,627 of record JALZHC010000309.1, on the reverse strand, counting down.
TGGCCGCGCGCGAGCGGCCCGACGTGGTCGTGCTCGACCTCGACCTCGGCGAAGAGAGCGGCCTCTCGCTCATCCCCGAACTGCTCCGGCTCCGCGAAGACTTGAGCGTCATCGTCCTGACGGGATTGCGCGACGCGGAGAAGCGCGACCGCGCGATGGAGCTGGGCGCGAAGGGGATGGTCTTGAAAGAGGAGGGCGCGTCGGAGCTGCTGAGCGCCGTCGAGAAGGTCTACCGCACGGGCGAATATTGGCTCGAACCCGGCGCGGCCAGGCGGCTTCTGGGCCGGAGGGCTTCGCGCGCCGCCGAGCGTGCCGACCCCGAAGCCGCGAAGATCGCCACGCTCACCGAGCGCGAGCGCGAAGTCATCGCGCTTGTCGGCGAGGGGCTGGAGAACAAAGAGATTGCCGAACGCCTGCGCCCCGTCGTCGCCGAGGCGACCGTGCGCAACAACCTCTCGACCATCTACAGCAAGCTCAACATCCAGGGCGGACGCCTCGGGCTTCTCGTCTATGCTTACAAGCACGGCCTCGTCTCGCCCTCGCAAGAGACGCGCTAAAGTTATCCCGCCCGCGCGCCCACGCCGGACGCAAACCCTCTCACTTCAACCCGGCCCGTGACATTCGTCCCCGCCGCGCGGGACGTGCGTCACGCCGCGCGCCCGCGAAAAAAATGACATCCGGCCTCCGCGATTAGTGACGCGGGACAGATGTGCCCGCCTGAGAATGCGTGTACTTTGCCTCTTCCGTCCGCGACGCCCGCGACCCCGTGCCGCGCGGACTCGCCCGTAAGAAAACCGGCCCGGCCAGCAATCCGAGACTTCAGTGAAAGCTCAGAGCACAGTTGAAAGGCGTGCGGCTGCGCGCCTCTGCGGCCCGCTCGCGGCCATCGCGCTGGACGTGCCCGGCGACGGCGCGCAGTTGGGAACGCCCGTCGTACTCGACAACCTCAGCGTCGGCGGCTTCTACCTGCGGACGGCGCGGCCCCTCGAAGAGGGCGAGCCGCTTCTGGTCGTCACCAGGATTTCACAGGCCGTCGTCGTGCTGCGTGGCAGCGTCCTGCGCGTCGAGCCGCAGCCGGACGGCACGCGCGGACTTGCCGTCGCCGTCACGCAGCACCAGATTTTTTCCCTGACCGATACTTCAGAAAAACTGAGGCGAGTCCCCTCGCCTCTCAGCACTTGAACGCGCGCACGCCCAGGCTGAACTAAGCAAGCCTCGACCCGAAACAACGCCCGACCCCCGGCGTAGGCTGGAGAAGGAAAAGTCCCCCATGAAGAGAAAGCTCCGCACTAATTCGCGCTCCGCACGTACTAACGCACCGAAGTCGCCGCTCAGGAACAGGCGCTCAAAGCTACTGAGGAACAGGCGCGCGCGTTTCGCCGCGCTGCTCGCTGCCGTCGCAGTCGCCGCGGCCATCGCACTCTCGACCATCTCGCTCGCGCAGCAGAAAGTCGTCCTCCGCAGCGACCCCGTCCAGTCGCCGGCCAGCCCGGCCTCAATCCCCGCTCCGGGGAGGAACGCCGCCGAGCGTTCTTCGTCGGAGAGAGACAAAGAGGCGAAAGACTTGAAGGGCCGCTCCTCGCGCCGCCGCGCCCGCCAGCAGGATGGGAACGTGGACGGCACACACGGCCAGGGCCGCGACCGCAACCACCCCGACCCGCGCCCCAAAGCCTTCCGCCTCGTCCGCGCACACTCGTTCGACGGCGACCTGCGCAACCTCCCCGACACGAAGCCGGAGAAGAAAGAGCGCCCCGAGCGCGAAGGGCCTGACGTGACGCCGAGCGTCTACGTGCCGCCCGCGGAGACTTCGCAAGAGACTTCCTCCGAAGCCGCCGCCGACTCCAACGCCCCGGCCCCTTCGGCCCCGAACGTGCCCTCGCCCGGCCCGACCGCGAGCTTCGAGGGACTCGACTTCGCCAACTGGGGCGCGGGCCACCCGCCCGACACCAACGGCGACGTGGGCAAGGACTACTACATCCAGACCATCAACACTTCAATCGGCATCTTCCGCAAGTCGGACGGCGTGCGCGTCGCCGCCTTCACCTTCAACACCTTCATGAGCCAAGGCCACTTCGGCAATCTTTGCGACACGAACAACTTCGGCGACCCCGTTGTCCTCTACGACACGTTCGAGGATCGCTGGATCATCACCGACTTCGCTTTCAAGCTCGACTCCGGCGGCAACGTCGTCAACCCGCCCGGCGCGTTCCAGTGCTTCGCGGCCTCGAAGACGAGCGACCCGGTCGCGGGCGGTTGGAACTTCTA
>JALZHC010000309.1:0-352 GCA_030914105.1 Acidobacteriota bacterium | reverse complement strand
CACGGCGGGGGGCTTAGGCGACTACCCGAAGCTCGGCATCTGGCCCGACGGCCTCTACATGTCGGTCAACATGTTCGGCTACGCGGCCAACGCTTCCTTCCTCAACTCGCGCGTCTACGCGCTCAACAAGGCGCAGATGTACGCGGGCGAGCCGACCGTCCAGGTCGTCTCCTTCGACGCCCCGGCTGGCGAGTTCACGCTGCTACCCTCAAACGCGCGCCTCCAGACCGGCACGCCGCCGCCCGGCAGCCCCAACTACTTCGCAGTCGTCTGGCAGTTCCTCAACGTCGTCAGCGTCTACAAGTTTCATGTTGACTGGAACAGCGTCTCCACCTCAACCTTCACAGGCCCC
>JALZHC010000031.1 GCA_030914105.1 Acidobacteriota bacterium | reverse complement strand
GGACTGGACGTATGACGCCGACGGGCGGGTGGTGCACAGCCCCATCACCGCCACGGGGAATGGCGTGACGGGCGCGCGCGACTGGACTTACGACGCGGCGGGGAGGATGACGCAGGCGCGCGACGCCCTGACCCAGAGCGGCACGACGAGCGTCTCGACCTACGTGAGCGTCTACGACGGCGACGGGCAGGCCGGGGTATAAAAAGTTCGTTGAAGATCCGGGGGCGGACCCGAATCAGCAGCAGGAGGTGGGGGATGGGGACGTTGTAAAGATAAATCATTCGGGGCATTGGGAGTATGATTACGGCGACGGATACGCCGACTTCTTCGCCACCACCTTCGACCCGCAGAATACCGATGCCCCATTGGTTTCAGATTCAAAACCTGGTGTGTGTAGCATTGAGCTTCTGGTACATGGCCCGAAATCACCAGGCGATGACATAGATTTTCCTGGCGGCAGCCAGAGACTTGGCCCTGTGGAAACTTCGACCGGCTGGTTTTATCAGGTGGAAATCCGTGGGACCGTTGCAGGTGACGTTTCTAAGTGGTTCCTTGGGCAAAGAAAAACTACGATTCTCTCGGGTCAATCACTGGTTCTCCTGACTGGTGATGTCATCAATTATGATAGGGTGAAGCGGGATGAACCTGACAATCCTACCCCCGGCTTCAATATACGGCCACCGAAAGGCGCGAGTGATTTCTTTACAATAGACGCGCCCGGAGTGCCGAAAGTGCCGGGGTCTCCGCGCGTGTGGACTACCCTAACGCAGCAGTTCTCTACTTATATAGAACGCGGGAAGAATCGTTGCGGCATCAGGTGGACTGTAACGACATCGATTGTTAACGATCGAGCTGTAGTCCAGTCTATATCACCCGGAAATCATTAATGGTCAAGAGGTAGCGGGATGACCATTTCTTGACTCTCAAGGTGAGAGGGCTTAAATGAAGTACAAAGTCTTGTTGTTATCATTCGCCGCTTTGGCTAGTTGTTCTGCCGGTATTTCTCACGAGGCCGGCACACTTAATACAGGTAAGGCATTGCGCAGCGACGTCAACTTGCACGTGAGGCAGGATCAATCCGATACCAACAAGGCTGCTGGTCTGGTGCAGAAGCTCGGTTCTAACGATGAGGCCGAGAGGGAACAAGCTAAAAAGGAGATTAGATCCTTACTCGGAGAATCCGCAGAATCGCGCGAGCAGGTTCTTCAGGAACTAATCAAGTTGGTGGAGAAGTCTGATACCGGCCTCAGGTTTTCCTCAAAAGCACATTACGATGCGTGGTCTTTCGCGGTCGGATTATTGGGGGAACTTAAGGCGACAGAGTCCCTGAATGCTTTGGTTGCATGTATAGAGTGTAATGATGGCGTTGCCGGTCTCTCATTTGACGGTTACCCAGTCCTCAGAGCGGTTATCGAGATTGGGCCCCCGGCAGTCCCAAAATTAACAGAAGCGTTAAGTGATGCTCGTCCGGCGACTAGGAAATATGCTGCTTTGGCTCTCGGGGAAATAGGCGGAGATGATGCTAAAAAAGCTCTGCAAAGTGCGTTGCTTTCAGAACAGGATAAAGAGGTCGCAACTACTATTCGGATTGCCCTACGACTTAAATGAAATCTCAACACCGCCTTATTGCACATCCTCGTTGGGCCTTCTTAGCCAGCCCTGATTAAAGATCAGTTACCGGCTCGGGGCTTTAATTATCGGTTCGTCTATTGTCCAACTTCACCAATTCCGGCCCAGCCGTCTATGTTCAGAAGAGACCGTCTCCGGGCGTCCTCGCTCGACTCGGCGCGAGAGAGAGCAATTGGCGTCGCTCTAAAAAGGTGCTTGAAGGTCTCAAAGAGAAAAAAATTCTCAAAGACGTAAGGCGTACCCATAAAAAGGTTGATACACACGCTTATTACATCCTTAACACCTAACGGGTGAGTCAACTATATAATTACCCAAACGAGTGTGGACGGACGGGATGAAGAATGACGATTTGAAAGATGAAGTCTTCTAACTTCCGTCCACCTCGCTAACTTTCTCGCTAACTTTCCGCGCGCGCGCGTCACGCGCGGAGCCTTCAAAAGTGCCACTCGCTGCCGCGATGGCAGCGCGTGCAGTTCTTGAAGTCGCCGACGCCGAAGGCGCGCTTGTCGTTGTGGCAACTGATGCAGCTCTGCGCGGCAGCCGACGCGTGGTGCATAAGCGGCTGCGGGGCCGTAACCTGCCGGCGCTGCGCCGCGCCCGCGCGCACCTGATGGCACTCCGTGCAGGAGAATCCCTTGCTCGTGTGCGCCGAGTGGCTGAAGCTGACGCGGTAGGCCGCCGCCGTCTCCGGAGTGCGCGAGTAAGAGCCGATGCGGTGGCAAGTGCCGCAGGAGGAGATGTCGCGGCCCGATGGCGTTTGGGCGCGCGGCGTGTGGCACTGGAAGCAGGTCGAGTGGCCTGCCGCGCCCGAAGGGATCGAGAGAGAGACGCCGCGCCGCTCCGGCTTGTGGCAGGTGGCGCAGCCCTGGCGCAGGCTCTGGCGCGTGTGCGTCGCGTGGTCGAAGCGGACGCCGAACGTGCGCAGGGGCGGAAAGTTTTTGAGCGCGCCGGACTGCGCCTCCGTGTGGCAGATGGTGCAGATGGGGCTGGCGGGGTCTGCGAACTGCTGCGCGTGACAGCCGGCACAGGGCATGTGGCCGCCGCCGCCCGGAAGTACGGGGCGCGGCGAGTTCGTGTCGCGACGGTGGCAGAGCAGGCAGGGAAGGCGCGAGTGAACCGCGTTGGTGTGTGTGAACTTCGAGAAGTCGCGGCCCGGCTCCTGCGCCTGCGCCAGCGTCTCGGAGGCGGAGGGCTGCTGCCTCTGCGACTGCGCCGCGGCGCGGTAGTCCTGAATGAGCAGCAGGACGAAGCCGGCGCACGCGACGGCGACGAGGGCGAACGAACAGAGACGCCGTGCGCGCGACGCGCGCGGCGCGTTCACGAAATCAGAAGGCGACTGACCCGCGGAAGTTTTCTCCATGACCGTCAAGAGCGCTTAGAGTAAGGCAAGCCGCCTTTGGCGGAAGTCAAAAGGCAGACTTCGGCGGAAGGCAAAAGGCAGAAGTAAAAAGGCAAAAGTGTGGACGCGCTCGCGCGCGCAGAACTGTCGTCTCTTCGCGCGCAGCCCGTCTTCACTTTTGCCTTTTCCCTTTTTACTTTTGCCTTCATTGTCCTCTCACTTCTACCTGGCCGCTTCGACGGCCTTTGTGTGTGTCGCCGGGATCGGCTCTTTGCCGTAGGTGACGTGGCACTTCGTGCATTGGAAAGCGGCGTTGGCCTTCCTTTGATCCATCTCGATGTTGAGCGCGCCGCCGTCGGCGGCGGTCGCAGTGATGTGGCAGACGTTGCACGCCTCGATGGGGACGCGCATCGTCTTGCGTTCGAGCGTGTTCATCCTGGCGACATCGTGGCAGGCCGTGCAGCTCTGGTCGGGGTGCGCGCCGCCCTCGTGGCGGAACGCCCCCGAAGACGTGCGCCTGCGCCAGCGTTGCCAGACAGTCCCGTCCGCGACGCCCATCGCGGCGGCGAGCTTCGGGTCGAAGTCTGCGCGCGCAGGCTCGACTGGAGTGAGCTTGTGGCAGGCGTTGCAGTCGTTCGGCGCGGGCGCGATGCCGCTGTCCTGCGAGTGGCAGGTGAAGCAGGTCGAGTGGTTCGGGACGGTTCGGAACGTGCCCTTCTTCAGCCAGAAGCGTTCGCCGAGGTCTTTCGGCGGCGTGCCCGCGTACTCCTGCTTATCCTTGCCCTGCGGCTGGTAGAGCTGGTGGCAGACGGCGCAGCTCTTCGGGTCGGTCTTCTCCGGCGCGGCGCTGGCGTCGACGACTTCGAGGTGCTTATCGTGCGGGAAGCCGACGCGGAAGTCGGAGACGAACTCCTGCGACTGCCGCGTCGCGTTGAAGGCTTCGGGCGGGTTGGGGAAGGCGAGCCGCGTCTGGTTGCGCGGGCTGACGGCGACGTGGCAGACCGAGCAGATGCGCGGCGCGGGCCGCTCGCGCGCGAAGAACTGCTGCTGGTGGCAGGAGAGGCACGAGGCGTGCTCCGGCTGCTGCGTCGCGTCGGCGAAGGCGTCCGCGCCTTTGCGCGCCTCCTTCCAGTTGGGCGAGGGAAATTTGTGGCACTTGTCGCAGGCGAGTTGGTGTTCTTTGAGACGGTGCGAAAAGGTCAGCGGCGCGCGCGTGTGAGCTGGCGCGGCGGCTGGCGCGCGCCGGCGTGCGGAGCGCGCGCGGCGCTGTGCCTCTGCGCGCGATGCGGCCAGTGAAAAGAGGAAGGGCGGAAGCAGAAGGACGAGAAGGGCGACGGCCAACTTCGGCGGCGTGTGCGGACGTTGTTTCATCGGGCTAAGATTTCCCTGGCCTCCAGGTCTCTCATCTTGAGGTAGACGAGGGCCGCGAGGAAGAGGATGAAGAAGAGAGAGACGGCGAGACCCTTGCGCCTGTAGCCGCGCTCGTCAAAGCTCTCGTGTTGCTGGTTCATCGTCTCGGTCTCCTCTTACGTGAGATAGCCGACGACCGTCATCGACGCGATGTAGATGACGACGAGCGCGCCGATGGCGAGCAGCCAGCCGACGAGGTCGCGCATAAAGAAGTTGGGGAAGAACTTCATCTTCCGAACCTTCTCACCCTCGGTCAGGTTCTTCATGGCTCGTGCCTCCTATCTGTACGCCGGGTTCGAGGTTTAAAAAGAGGCGTCCTCAGAGCGAGCTGAGGACGCCCCTTTTAGTGCGAGGTCTCTACTCAATGCTGCCGAAGTAAATTCGGAGCGAAGCGTAGGGAAGGTGAGCGTGGTAGTTCTGCGGCCTCGTGACGGTGCCGAGGCGGACGAGGTTGCTCTCGTTGTAGTTGTAGAACTGGTAGCCGAGGTTCCACTCCAGCCTGCGGTTGAAGCGGTAGGAGAGGCGTGCCTCCGGCGACTGGAAGCTCATCGGATAGGAGCTGATGACCTGCCCAGCCGTCGGGTTCGAGAGCAGGTTGCCCTGCCCCGTGTCCTTGTTGATTCGGTAGGCCGCGTAGAGCGTCACGCGGGGGAAGAGCTGCGCGACCGTGTCGAAGTAGAAGAAGTTGTTGCGGACGTAGTAGAGGCTGTGACCGTTGTACTGCCCCTGCGTGGTGGTGGCGGGCGGGACGGCGTAGGCGTAGTTGATGACGGTGTCGCCGTCCACCCAGTTGTAGTTGTAGCCCCCGCTGAAGGAGAGCCGGTCGCTGGGCGTCCAGTCCACCGAGGAGGTGAACACACGCGACCTGGTGCTCACGCCGAAGTCGGCGAGCGAGATGCCGTCAACCGTGCCGGGGTCGGAGTTGTCCTTCGTCAAGAGGCTGAAGTTGAGGGCGAACTTGCGGGTCGGCGTCCAGCGGCTGCGCGCGCGGAAGTTCGTGTAGTTGTACTCGCCGACGCGCGTGAAGATTTGGTCGGCTGTTCCGCGCTCGGCGTCGAAGAAGACCGTCCAGGTCTTGACGGGCCGGGCTTTGAAGCCGCCGAAGAAGGCGTTGGTGTGGTTCTGCTCAACCTCGTTCTCCGTGGCGACGGCTGCCGGCGTGTAAGCGCCGGGGTTGTAGCCCGCATAGAAAGATGTCTCACGGCGCGTGCCATAGCGATAGCCGAAGTGGACGGCGTAGCGGTCGTTGAACTGGTAGTCGCCCTCGACCGTGTCCGTGATCTTGCGGAACGAGGTGATCTTGCTCGTGCCGAGCGTGCCGCCGGCGATGATCGGCGGGAAGACCGTCCCGTTCGTCCGCGTCAGGTTGAAGACCGAGGTGTAGTCGGTCAGGCCGTTGATGTGGAAGATGTCAACGCGCAGCGTGTTCGAGAGCCGCAGGCGTTCGGTCGCCAGGAAGGTTACGCCGAAGTGGGCGAGCACGTTCGGTCGCTTGGTGTTGCCGACGTAGGAGAGCGACCCCAGGGTGAGCGTGTTGGTGGTCGGCGCGCCCGCGACGCGCGTGTTCCAGTTCGTCGCCGTGAACAGCTCGTTGAAGTTGAAGGCCGCGTTCGAGTTGCTGTAGATGAAGCGGCCCGTCATGTCGAGCTTCTTGGCGAGGAAGGTGTGCGCGCTGAAGCGCGTGTAGTCGGTGCTGCCGTGGACGGGCTGCGTGCGTATGAAGCCGGTCAGGTTCGTCAGGTTGGTGGTCGTCGTGGCGAGGTAGCTGGTCTGCGCGCCGCTGAGGTCGGCGACCGAGGTGTCGGTGAAGCGTCGGAAGCCCTGGAGCAGAGAGAAGTCCACGGGGCCGAGCTTCCAGTCAGCGCCGACGCGGAAGTCGTTGGCGCGCGAGTTGGTCTGCGTCGGGAAGAAGAACTCGCCGCCGCCGACGTGGTAGGTCGAGAAGGCGAGACCGCTGTAGCGCTCCGGCGAGTAGCCGAGGGTGAAGCGGACGCGCTCATTCTTCGGCAGGAGCGTCAGGTCGAAGTCGCCCATCTGCTGCCGCACGTTGTAGCCGTGGCGGCCCGTGGCCGTCGGGAGCACGACGACCGAGCCGGTCGAGTTGGCGGTGTTCGGGTCGGCCAGGTTGTTCAGGAAGTTGTAGTACTTGAACCGTCGGTACTGGCCGTCGAAGCGGAACCACTTCGAGTTCTCCGCGCTGAAGCGCAGGTGGCCGTAGGGGTCTGCGCCCCACCCCGTAGAGGTTACGAGCAGGTTGTCCAGAAACGCCTTCTTGCCCTCTTTCGCCTGCAACAGGAAGCTCGCGTCGAAGAGGCGCGGGCCGGTCTTGTAGTTGAGGTCGCTCTGGTACTTGTTCAGGTCGCCGCCCACGCGGAGGCCGCGGTAGCCAATCTCAATGCTGGAGACCACCTTGTAGTCTCCTTCTTCTCCAGCTTTTTTAGGGGCGGAGGTTTGAGTCTTGGCGGCAGCGGACTTCTCTGGGCTAGGTGATGGCCTGGCTTCGGGCTGCTGCGCCGTGGCGACCGACGCGGTCAGCGCCAGCCCCACCAGCAGTCCCAGCACGTGCGTAACTTTTTTCATCTCGTCCATCCTCTCGCTCAAGAAAGTTTGAGCCTTCGTGACTGTTCTCTCCACGTCCTATCTGAAGAAGACGGGGCTGGTGTGCGAGCCGTGAATCTTGACGTGACAGATCGTGCAGTCCTTGTACTGGAGCGCGAGGTTCTTCACGGGGCCGGTCGGCGGTGCGCCGCCGACGCCGTGACTCGTGCTGTGGCACTCCAGGCAGAGCTGCCCGACGTTGTGCGTCTTCAGCATCCGCGGGTTCTGCGAGCCGTGCGGGATGTGGCAGGCCGAGCAGCCTTCGGTCTTGACGGGGGCGTGCTCGTAGGCGAACGGCCCCTGCTTGTCGGCGTGGCACTTGACGCAGGCCGCGTCCGCGCCGGTCGAGAGGCGGGTCTGCTTGGACTCGAAGCCGCCGTGCGGGTTGTGGCAGTCCGAGCACTTCATCGCGCCTTCCAGAACCTTGTGGTGGAAGGGCTGGTTGAACTGGCTCTTCTGCTCGGCGTGGCAGCGCAGGCAGAGCTGCTGCTCGCTCGCCTTCAGCATCTTGTTGGTCGCCACGCCCGGCTTCTCCGAGTTCGCCGAAGAGACGAAGGTGTTCGAGCCGGCGCGGTTCTTCTCCGCCGGGTTGCCGTGCGGCGAGTGGCAGTCGGTGCAGCCGACATCGTTGCGCCAGTGTTCGCCGCGCCGGTAGTTGTTGTGCTCCTCTCGGCCCGCGTGGCACGCGAGGCAAGTCTCCGAGACCTGCTTCGGCGACTCGTTCTTGAGCGTGTTGATCTTCAGCGCGGCCTCGCCGTCCTTGGCGGTCGCGCCGTTCGAGACGGCCTCGACGTGTGCCTTGCCCGGCCCGTGGCACGACTCGCAGCCCACGACCTTGCCCTTCCAGCTATTGTCGTGGACTAACTTGGCGTGCGCCGTCCGCTTGAACTCTTTGTCCCTGTCCTCGTGACAGGTCGCGCAGGTGTCGCTGCCGACGTAGTCGTCCGGGTTCGCGGCCACCTTCTGCGGCTGCGGCGGCTGCTTCTTCTGTCCGTCGGGCGCAGCCGTCGAGCTGAAGAACCTGCCGCCCGCCCCGAAGAGCAGCAGCATCCCGACGACCCAGGCCGCGACGAGCGCCGCCTTTAGGAATCTAAGTCGGTTCATCTTTATTCGCCTCCACATTCTGTCCTGCGGCGGATGAAGCCGTCGCCGGGAACTCGACCCCGAAAGAGCAACACATGTTCCGCTTGCGCTCCCGGCCCGCGGTCGTGGCCGCAGAGCGCGACCGCCCACGCGCGGAAAACCGGCGCCGGTTGCGGAAAGTTGGCGAGTCAGGACGGCTGCCGTTCGCGAGCGCGCGGCGCGGCGCGCGGTCGTTTGTTGGGAAGAATTCCCCATGAAGATGTGGGATTTTTCCCGTTGGTGACGGCTGTCACACGGCGCATGTTCGGGGTTTCCGATGCTGGCACGGTCGTTGCTGAATCAGAGCGCGGAACAGGGTCGCTTGGGGCGGGTTCACGGAAAGCCAGCCGACAGCCCGTTGAGGCTGAAAGGGCGACCCTGACCGAGGCACCGGGGCCGAGCGGCCCGGCAAACGAGAGACCGGGGACGCGAAATGTCAGCCATCAGAGAGACGCAGACGACAACCAGGGTGATGTCGAAGCCGGCGGCGCAGTCGCCGGTTTACATTGCGGAGCGTCCGGGGGTGGGCGCGCGCGCGATGGACTTGCTCAGCAGCGTGCGCTTCGGCGTGGTGCTGCTCGTGCTGCTGGCGCTCGCGTGCATGGTGGGGATGCTCATCGTGCAGGTGAACGTGGACGGCTTCGAGAAGTTCTACGCCGAGATGACGCCCTCGCAACGTCTGCTCTACGGCTCTCTGGGCTTCTTCGACATCTATCACACCTGGTACTTCAATGCGATGCTGTTGGTGCTCTCGCTCAACATCATCCTCTCCTCGATTGACTTCTTCCCGAAGGCCTGGACTTACATCTCGCGCCGGAAGCTCGACGCCTCCGCGCACTGGCTGCGGGGTCAAGACCAGCACGCCCAGCTCATGCTCGCGGGCGACGACGAGCAGGAGGTCGCCTCTCGGCTGAGCGCCGCGTGCCGCAGCCTCAAACTCAAAGCGACGGTGACGGAGAAGGGCGGCGCTTGCGTAGTCTTCGGCGAGCGCGGCGCTTGGAACCGTCTCGGCGCTTACGCCGTCCACGTCGCGCTCTTGACGATCTTCGTCGGCGGCTTCCTCACCGCGCGCTTCGGCCACACGGGCCAGATGGCCGTCCGTCCCGGCGAGACCTCCGCCGAGATGACCGAGCAGGTCTTCCTCGACATGGACAAGCCCTCGCAGGTGACGTTTGACCTGCCGTTCACGGTCGAGTGCACGGACATCCAGCAGAAGCTCCTTGAGAAGAATGGCCCCATCTCTCCGATGAACACGCTCGACTGGCTGACGCGCGTCCGCATCAAAGACCCCGCGCGCGGCGAGACCGAGGCGCTCATCCAGATGAACCGCCCCTTCGACTACCACGGCTACCGCTTCTTCCAATCGAGCTTCGCGCCCGAAGGCAAGGCGCGGCAGATAACCTTGAAGGTCACGCCGGAGCAGGGCGGCGACGCGCAGGAACTGACCATCCGCCGCGACGGCTCGGCCACGCTTGCCGACGGCACGCGGGTTCAGTTCAAGGACTTCTTCTCCGACTTCATACTCGACGGAGGCCGGCCCGACACGCAGTCGCAGGACTACAACAACCCCGCCGCCGTCATGAAGGTCGTCCGCACGGACGGGCAGGTCGCGCAGGCTTACGCGTTTCAGGCGGGCCGCGCCGACTCAGCGCCGGTGGCGGGCCGTGCCGTCGCCGGTTACAAGTTTCAGCTCGCGGACTTCGAGCGCGTCGGCGAGGCGCACATCCTCTCGGTGCAGAAAGACCCTGGCGCGAGCGTCGTCTACGCGGGCTTCATTCTGCTGGCGCTGACGCTCGCCGCCGTCTTCCTCTTCGCGCATCAACGTGTCTGGGCGCGCATCGAGCCGCGCGGCGCAGGTGAATTTGAAGTCATCATCGGCGGCAACACCAACCGCAACAAACTCGGCTTTGAGGATCGTTTCAGGAAGCTCGTCAAAGCCGTGGAGGAAGGAGCCAGTATTCAGTAGTCGGTAGCCAGTAGGCGCTCCGCGACGCGGGCGACCGCGCTGATGTTCTGACCACTCGATAAGCAAAGCTCTTCTACTGGCTACTGACTACTGACTACTGGCTACTGTTTTTTCGTGGGGTAAACGCCATGTCCAGAGTTCTCAAACAGCCGGCAGTCCAGGTCTTGCCGGAGATCGAAATCAAGGCGTCGTCCTTAACTTCATACCTGCCCGCCGCGCTCGCGGTCGGGGGCGGAATCGCGCTCTCGTTGCTGCGATTCCGCGTGGGCGGCGGCCATTTCATCACCGACGGCGCACTGATGATGCTCGCGCTCGCCTGTTACCTTGTCGCGGCGATCTTTCATCTGACGAACCTCTACGCGCCGTCGGGCCTCTTTCAAAAATTGGGTCTGTGGGGAGCGACCGGCGGCGTCTTCTTCAACCTCGCGAGCTGGGGCGTGCGCTGGATCGCGGCCTACGACCGCGAGGTCGAGGTCATCACGCGGCAGGGCGGCACCGAGATGCCCTGGTTCTTCCGCTACATCCCTTTCGCAAACCTTTACGACCTCTCTCTGGCCTTCGCCTTCGGAGCCGGTATCGCGACGCTCCTCATCGCGCACCGCAAGAACTTCCGCTTCCTCGGCGCGATAAGTTTGCCGATTGCGTCGCTCATCCTCGTCCTCGCCCGCTTCATCGGCGGCGAGATGGCGAACCTGCCGCCGGTGCTCGACTCCTACTGGCGGCCCATCCACGTGGGCACGGCTTCTTTGAGCTACGGCGTGGCGCTCGTCTGCTTCGCGCTAGCGGTCGTCTACCTGCTCAAGGACGGCGTGAAGACCGAGGCGATGGCCGCCTGGTCGAGCATCTTCGGGCTAGCGGTGTTCGCTACAGTCAGCCGCGGCTCGGTCTTCACGCCCGCAACTTTCGGCGACTACGGCGCGTCGGCCTTCATCTCGCAAGGGGCGGGGCGCATGACGCTTCCGCTGCGCGTTGACCTCCCCTTTGTCGGCTGGTTCATCCTGCTCTCGGCGGCCCTGCTCGTCGGCGTCGTCATCCTCTTCGCGCGCTACGTCTACCGCGAAGACGAGAAGTCGCGCGCGTGGGGACAACGCCTGCTCAAGCTCTCGCTCGTCGCGCAAGGAGCGGCGATTGCGACGCTCGTCTCGCAGTTGAAGACGATGACAGATGTGGTCGCGCACGTCGGCACAAGCCAGTACGCGCGCTTCGGCTCGTGGCTTCTGGAACAGCAGGGAATGCTGCCGCAGCAGCTCGCCGCCATCCCCGTAGCGACGCTCGAATCTCAGGCGTCCAACTTCATCCGGCAGAACGGCGACCGGCTCTTCTTAAGCCTCAACGCCAACCCCGTCGAGCTTTCGGCGCTGCTGACCGTGTTCGTCGCCACGCTCTTCGTCATCATCTTCAGCTTCAAGACGGAACGCCTGCGCGCGGCCCTGCCTTCGCTTGAGAAGATTGACTCGCTCATGTACAAGACCGCCGGGCTGACCTTCGCCGGCCTCGCGCTCCTGCTCATCACGGGCGCGGTGTGGGCCAACGAGTCCTGGGGGCGCTACTGGGGATGGGACCCGAAGGAGGTCGGCGCGCTCGTCGCGTGGCTCACCTACGGCGCGTTCCTGCATGTGCGCATCTCGCGCGGCTGGACTGGGAGGCCCGCGGCCTACTTCGCCATCGTCGCCTTCCTCTTCATCATCTTCACGTACCTCGGCGTGAGTTACTTGCTGCCGGGCCTGCACTCATACGCGTGAGAGGCGTGATAAGTGATAAGTGATAAGAGAAAGCCGCTTCCGCAGTTTCTTATCACTTATCACTCATCACTTATCACTTGTTCACCAATGACCATCGTTCTGACAGGGGTGAGTCACAAGACAGCGCCGGTCGAGGTGCGCGAGTGTTTGGCGTTGCCGCAGGAGCGCGCCGCTGAAGCTTTGCGCGGGCTGGTTGACGGGCGCGTGGTGCGTGAGGGGCTGATCGTCTCGACGTGCAACCGCGTCGAGGTGCTGGTCTCAGTTGACGAGCCGAAGCTGCGCGACGCTTCGGCGCGTGTGCTCGATGTTATGTCGGGCGCGCGCTCCGTCCCGCGCGAGCTTTTGTCGAGGCACACATACACGCGCAGAGACTTCGAGGCCGTGCGCCACGTCTTCCGCGTCGCCTCTTCGCTCGACTCGATGGTCGTCGGCGAGCCGCAGATTCTCGGCCAGGTGCGCGACGCCTACACGCAGGCCGTCGAGGCCGGAACCGCGGGCCGCGTGCTCCACCGACTGATGCACCACGCCTTCCACACCGCCAAGCGCGTGCGCAGCGAGACGGGCGTAGCCTCTTCGGCGGTCAGCGTCTCTTACGCGGCGGTCGAGCTGGGCCGCAAGATTTTGGAGACGCTCGAAGGCCGCACCGTCCTTCTGGTCGGCGCGGGCGAGATGGCCGAGCTTGCGGCGCATCACCTGAAGTGCGCGGGCGCTTCGCGCCTCCTCATCGCCAACCGCACGCACGAGACCGCGCGGCGGCTCGCCTCGGAGTTCGACGGCGAGGCCGTCGCCTTCGAGCGCCTCGCCGCACATTTGGCCGAGGCAGACATCATCATCTGCTCGACGGGCGCGCGCGACTTTCTCATCACGCCGGAGATGGCCGCGCGTGCGCACGAGGCGCGGCGCAACGCGCCGACCTTCTACGTGGACATCAGCGTGCCGCGAAACGTAGACCCCGCGGTCGCAGAACTCGGCAACCTCTTCGTCTTCGACGTGGACGACCTCGAGGCGGTCGTCGCCTCGAACATCCGCGAGCGAGAGCGTGAGGCCGAGCGCGCCGAGCTGATCGTCGAAGCGGAGGCGCGGCAGTTCGAGCAGGTCTTGCGCGGCCTCGATGTGGGCGCTGTTGTGGGCGCGTTCCGGCAGGAGCTTCAGGATATCGCGCGCTGCGAGTTCGCGAAGGGGCGCAAGCGCCTGGGCGATTTGACGCCCGAACAGGAGCGCGCCGTCGAGGCGCTGCTCCTCTCGACCGCCAACAAGATCGCGCACCCGGCCATACAGGTCATGCGCCGCTCTCTGGAAGAGACGCGCGAGAAGGAATCGAAACGGGGAAGGGAAACGACTTTGAAAGCTGAGCCGAGTCTGGACGCGCTGGCACTCGTGGCCGCTTGAGGCGACCGCCGGACAGGACGGCGGACG
>JALZHC010000887.1 GCA_030914105.1 Acidobacteriota bacterium | reverse complement strand
TATTGTCATGGGGTGGAAAATGCTGGGCAGACTTTGCGCTGCCTTCCTTCTCGTCGGTCTCTTCTCTCTCCGCGCTCACGCGGAATCAACCACGACCTGCGCGCCGGGGCAGTACGACATGCTGGACTGGCTGACGCTCGACTCAGACCTGCGCGACTCGTATCACATGATCGGCGACGGCTCCGTCCCGACTAATCCCATCTACACCTTCATCGGCACGGACAGGTTCGTCTGGGTGAAAGACGCCACCGGCCAGACCTGAGACATCAATCTCTTCGACGACAACTGGATATACTGGTGGGTCACGCAGCCGGAGTGGAACAACACCACCAGCTGGATGCAGGCCCGCTACAATTACAACATGGCGGCAGTCCCGCGCTGCGCCGACGGCGGGTTTCCGGGGTCGCTCCATCAGGACTCCGACACCTCCCTTGACAACTACGCGGGCTGCCAGTATCAGTCCACGACTAACATCGGCGGCGCGTCCTTCAGCGTGTGGGGGCCTTATAACCTGTCGCACGGCGGCAGCATCCCCAACAACACGCCGACGCTCATCATCGGCTACTCGTGGGGCTGCAATCCCAGCACCTTCGCCAACTGCACGAACAAAGAGGAGTACTACCTGACGCAACGCTACGGGCTGGTGCGCTGGGAGGCCTATCAGAACATCAACGGACAGGATACGCTCGTCCAGTCCGTGCCCTTCAACGTGCTGACGAGCGGGACGGCCACGGAAGATATTCCATGCCTCTGACGCGCGGCCCGGCCTGGCCGTCGCTCTCCCGCGCGGCCTTGTTTCGGCGCGACCGCGCGGCCTTCGCTCCGGCCCGGCGGCAGACTCTGTGACCGGCCCGGCGAGACGTTTCTTCCGCTCGCCGGGCCGGAGTCTCGTCGAGGGCGTGGTATCCTCACGGGGTTGCGAAGCTGAGATGAGCGGCGGAGGGCGCGTTCAACTGCACGGTCGGGACGAAGAGAACGGTGCGGGCCTGCGGGCCGGGGCGCGGGCCGTCGCCGCGCTCCGGCGCGGGCTTGATTTAGGCGACGCCCTCACGGCCTTCTACCTCGCCGTCTTCGTCCGCCAGTATCTCTGGGCGCTTGAGGACGCGCGCGTCGCGTGGCTGCTCGCGGTGCTGGCCGCTGCGCTGCTGTGGCTGCTGCTGCTGGGCTTCAAAGACGACGAAGGCGAACGGACGCCCTGGCAGTTCTGGGTCGTGGTTGCCCTGCCGCTGCTCTCGGTCTACTCGATGCGCGCGGCCTTCCCAGACACGAGCTACGACGTGCTCAACTACCGGCTTGTGAGCGCCGAGAGGGCTTTGCGCGGCTGGCCCTTCATCCGCGGAGACTTCTTCCCGCCCTTCTATCCCCTGAATCCCGCGCCCGACATGCTCCTCGGCGTCTTCCGACACCTGCTCGGCTACCGCCTCGGCACTTCTTTGAACCTGCTCGCGACCGTCTGGACGGGGCTGGTCGTCGAGAAGATGCTGCGCCAGCACGTGCGCGGCGTCTGGCTGCGCGGCCTCGCCGTCCTGCTCGTGCTCTGGACGGAGCACACGCTCTTCCTCGTCAGCACATACATGGTTGACGTGCTCTCTCTGCCGCTGCTTCTGGAGGCGACCCGGCTCGCGCTGCGTGCCGCCGAGCGCGGGGCGGGCCGACGACTCGTGCGCCTCGCGCTGCTCCTCGGCCTGAGCTGCGCGCTCAAGGTTCTGAACCTCGCCTACGCCCTCCCCGTGGCCCTCGTCTATCTGCACGCGTGGCTTTCGGGCGGCGGCTGGGCGCGCCGCCGAGAGATCTTCAGGCTCGCGCCGCTGGCGGCGCTCGCCTTCCTCCTCCCGCTCGCGCCTTACTCGCTCTACATGCTCCGCGAGACAGGCAATCCGGTCTTTCCCCTCTACAACGCGATCTTCAAGTCGCCTTACTGGGTGCAGACGAACCTCTATGACGGGCGTTGGGGGCCGCGGACGTTGGCCGAGACGCTGCTCTGGCCTTTGCGCGTCGCTTTCAACGCCGAGCGCGTCGGCGAGCTTGCGGTCTACTCCGGCAGAATCTCCCTGGCGGTGATCGTCGCCGTCGCGTGCCTCTGCTTCGTCCGGCGCGACCGGGAGCTGCGCGCGCTCTCGCTCGCCGCGCTCGCCGGCGCGCTGCTCTGGAGCGCGACGCTGACGGGCTATGCGCGCTACGCCATCTTCGTCGAAGTGCTCGGCGGCGTGCTCGTCGTGCGCTTCGCGGCCCTGCTGCTCTCTCGCGGCGACGGCTCGCGTCCTGCTC
>JALZHC010000308.1:4700-5411 GCA_030914105.1 Acidobacteriota bacterium | reverse complement strand
ACTCCGCAGCCCGACGACAGCTCCGTCATCAACGACGAGCCGGACTTCATCGTCCCCGCCAGGCCCACCGCCTCGAACCCGGCGGAGTTCCAGAGGCCCGGCGTGCTCCAGCTCGAATACGGCTTCAACGGCAACTGGCGCGCGCCCGGAGGCGCATCCGAAGTGGACACCCCTCTCGCCCTTCGCTTCGCCGTCAGCCGCCGCCTGCTGCTTGAGTTCGACGGCGATACGCCGCTCTCGCAAGTCTCCGAAGGCACGCGCACGACGGGCGCGGGCGACACGCAGCTCGGCATCCAGGCCGTCCTGCAACACTCGACCCGCTCGCGCCCCGGCGTCGCCCTCGCCTACTACGTCAAGCTCCCCACGGCGAGCGCCAAGCGCGGTCTCGGCACGGGCCGCGTTGACCACCTTATGCTCGCGCTCGTCAGCAAAAACATCAGCAAGACCGACTTCGACTTCAACGCCGTCTACCTGCTCGCCGGACGCACTACGAATGCGGGCCACGCTTCGAGCGCGCAAGCCGCCTTCGCAGCCTCCCGCAACGTCACCAAGCACCTCGGCATTCAGGGCGAAGTCAGCGGCTCCACGCGCAACGACGCGCAACCCGGCGCGTTGTTCACCCTCGGCGTCGTCACCTACCAGGTCAACCGACGCCTCGTCCTCGACGCCGGCCTGCGCACAGGCCTCACCCCCGAAGCCCCGCGCCACGGC
>JALZHC010000308.1:0-4690 GCA_030914105.1 Acidobacteriota bacterium | reverse complement strand
TCGCCGGCCTCACCGTCGGCGTCGCAGACCTCTACAGGCACCACGGCAAGCATTCGCGGCAGTAGCCCGCCGACTTGGAGCCTTTGTGAGCGCGGCGTATCATTGGCATGACAGACTTTCTCGCGGCGCGGATGAAGAGATAAAGTGAGGACTGACGTACTCAAAGACTCATACGGGCGAGCCATACGCGACCTGCGCGTGTCGGTGACGGACAGGTGTAACTTTCGCTGCTTCTATTGCCTGCCGCACGGCTCGCCCGAAGAGACCGCGCCGAAGGCAGACCTGCTCACTTACGAGGAGATCGAGTTCGCGACCGAGGTCTTCGTCTCGCTCGGCGTCGAGAAGGTTCGCCTGACGGGCGGCGAGCCGATGCTGCGCCGCGACATCGAGACGCTCGTCAGCAAACTCGCGCGCGTCCCCGGCCTCAAAGACCTGGCGCTCACCACCAACGGCTTCAACCTCTCGGAGCGCGCGGCGGGGCTGAAGGCCGCGGGGCTGACGCGCGTCACCGTGAGCCTCGACAGCCTGAGGCGCGCGGCGTTCCAAGAGATCACGGGCGTGGACATGCTCGCGCGCGTGCTCGAAGGCATCCGCGCGGCGCAGCGCGTCGGCCTGACGCCCGTCAAGGTCAACGCCGTCGTCGTGCGCGGGCACAACGACACGGAGGTCGCCGACATGGCCGCCTTCGCGCGCGAGCACGACATTGTGATGCGCTTCATCGAGTACATGCCTTTGGATTCCGGCCACGGCTGGTCGCGCGAGCGCGTCGTCTCCGGCGCTGAAGTACGCGCGGCGATTAACGAGCGCTTCCTGCTCGTCGCCAAGAAAGGGGAGCGCGGCTCCGAGACGGCCACGCGCTACCGCTTCGCCGACGGCGCGCCCGGCGAGATCGGCATCATCGCGCCCGTCACCGAACCCTTCTGCGGCGCGTGCTCGCGCGTCCGACTCACCGCCGACGGGCAAGTGCGGACGTGCCTCTTCTCGAAGGTCGAGCATAGCTTGCGCGACGTGATTCGCCGGGGCGCGACGCGCGCCGAGGTCGCCGAGTATATCGAGTCCGTCGTCATGCAGAAGGAGCCGCGCCATTACATCAACGAGACCTACTTCGAGCAGCCCGCGCGCACAATGAGCCTCATCGGCGGCTGACATTTGCGGCCTGAGATTCGGAGTTTGATTTATGAGCACGAAGACCGAAGCCACCCTGGAAGACCTCTACAAAGTTGACGGCAAGGCGGAGCTGATCAACGGAGAGATAGTCCAAATGCCCCCTACCGGCGGTCTCCCTAGCTACGCGGCGCGAGAAATTACTGTCTCCCTGAGAGACTACGAGCGGCGCACGAAGAGTGGCTACGCCGTCACCGACAACGCGGCGTTCACAGTAAATCTTCCCCACAGGAAGTCGTTCAGCCCTGACGCCGCGTTCTACGCGGGCGGTGAGCCGACCATGAAATTCTTCGAGGGCGCGCCCGTCTTCGCCGTCGAGGTGCGGAGCGAAGGCGACTACGGCCCGAAGGCTGAAGAGAGGATGACCGAGAAGCGCGCCGACTATTTCGCTGCGGGCACGCAGGTCGTCTGGGACGTTGACCTTCTGAGCGAGACGCCCGTGCGCGTCTTCCGTGCGAGCGACCCCGACAACCCCAGGTCGTATAGGCGCGGCGAGGTCGCGG
Source organism: Acidobacteriota bacterium (assembly GCA_030914105.1). GTDB lineage: Bacteria > Acidobacteriota > Blastocatellia > Pyrinomonadales > Pyrinomonadaceae > QHXN01. The sequence continues at coordinate 3,023 of JALZHC010000308.1, read as the reverse complement.
AGGCCGAGCCTGCCCTGCCCGGCTGGACGATGCCCGTTGACGATTTGTTCGTGTGAGGGATTTGGAGTAGCTTTGATTTAAAGTCGGCGGCACTGAGCGGCAGAGAAAAGAGATGAAAGCTGAGTGCTGACGGCTGACAGCTAAGAGTGGCGGGGGAGCCGCGCGCCATGTGCGCCGGCTGAGAGTCGCCTGCGGGCGAGACCCTTTGAACCTGATGCGGTTAGTACCGCCGAAGGGAGGCTCAAGTGAGAGGCCGTTCCTTTGCGGGGGCGGCCTTTCACGTTTGCGCAGCCGACATCACAGTGTCGGCGCGCGGAAAGCGAGACGAGTATGAGTAGCGTTGGGAACGGGAAGGACGGAGTGAACGGGAAGAACGTGAAGAACGGAAAGGCTGAGCCGCAGAGCGCGGACGTGCGCCTGCCGAACTCGCGCAGGGTTTACGTGGAAGGCGTCGCGGATGGCGTGCGCGTGCCGTTGCGCGAGATCAGTTTGCAGCCGACGCGTCTGCCCGACGGGCGTGTGGAGGCGAACGAGCCGGTGCGCGTCTACGACACGGCGGGGCCTTGGGGCGACCCCGCCTGCTCTCCGGACGTGCGCGACGGTTTGCCCGCCCTGCGGCGCGAGTGGATCGTCGCGCGCGGCGACGTGGAGGAGTACGTGGGCCGGGAGGTCGCGCCGCAGGACGACGGCTATCTGACGGAGGGCGCGGCGGAGTTCGCGAAGAACAGAGACAAGGGAAGGCTGGAGCCCTTCCCCGGACTGCGGCGCGCACCCTTGCGCGCACGCGCGGGCGCGTGCGTCACGCAGATGCATTACGCGCGGCGAGGGCTGGTCACGCCGGAGATGGAGTTCGTCGCGCTGCGCGAGAACATGGGGCGCGAGGCGGCGCTCCACGCCACGCGCGCGCACACGCGCGACGACCGCAGCTCGCTCTTTCATCAACACCGCGGCGAGAGTTTCGGCGCGTCCATCCCAGACCTCGTCACGCCCGAATTCGTCCGCGACGAGGTCGCGCGCGGGCGTGCCATCATCCCCGCGAACGTCAATCATCCTGAGTCCGAGCCGATGGCAATCGGGCGCAACTTCCTCGTTAAGATTAACGCCAACATCGGCAACTCGGCGGTCGCCTCCTCGATTGAAGAAGAGGTCGAGAAGATGCGCTGGGCCGTCAAGTGGGGTTCGGACACGGTGATGGACTTGTCCACGGGCAAGAACATACATACCACGCGCGAGTGGATTCTGCGCAACTCGCCCGTGCCTATCGGCACCGTGCCCATCTATCAGGCGCTGGAAAAAGTCGGAGGCAAGGCGGAAGAGCTAACGTGGGAGGTCTTCCGCGACACTCTGATTGAGCAGGCCGAGCAGGGCGTCGACTACTTCACGATTCACGCCGGAGTGCGCCTGCCTTACATCCCCCTGACGGCGCGCCGCACTACGGGGATCGTCTCGCGCGGCGGCTCGATCATGGCGAAGTGGTGCCTCGCACGCCACGAGGAGAGCTTCCTCTACACGCGCTTCCGCGACATCTGCGAGATCATGCGCGCCTACGATGTGTCGTTCTCTCTGGGCGACGGCCTGCGCCCCGGTTCCATCGCCGACGCTAACGACGAGGCGCAGTTCGCCGAACTGGAAACGCTCGGCGAACTGACCCGGATAGCCTGGGAGTTGGACTGCCAGGTGATGATCGAGGGGCCGGGCCACGTCCCGATGCACCTGATTAAGGAGAACGTGGAGCGCCAGCTCGAAGTCTGTCATGAAGCGCCCTTCTACACGCTGGGGCCCCTGGTCACGGACATCGCGCCGGGCTACGACCACATCACCTCGGCCATCGGCGCGGCGATGATCGGCTGGTTCGGCACGGCCATGCTCTGCTACGTCACGCCCAAAGAGCACCTGGGACTGCCGAACAAGCAGGACGTGAAGGACGGAGTCATCGCCTACCGCCTCGCCGCGCACGCCGCAGACCTCGCCAAGGGTCACCCCGGCGCGCAACTCAGAGACAACGCGCTCTCGAAAGCGCGCTTCGAGTTCCGCTGGGAGGATCAGTTCAACCTCTCGCTCGACCCCGAAGTCGCGCGCGAGTATCACGATGAGACCTTGCCGCAGGAAGGGGCCAAGCTCGCGCACTTCTGCTCGATGTGCGGCCCGCACTTCTGCTCGATGAAGATCACGCAGGAGGTGCGCGACTACGCCGCACAGCAAGGGCTTGACGAGCAGGCGGCGCTCCGCGAAGGGATGAAGGAGAAGGCCGCCGAGTTCGTCGCCTCCGGCGCGGAGATTTACCAGGGCGACGTGCCCGCCGGCGCGCGGCGCGAGCACTGATGCGGCAAGTGTGGAGTAAGATGTGGGCGTCATTGATGTCATCCGCGAGAAGGTGCGCGACCAGGAATATGAGTTCGCGATTCCGCACTTCTTCGAGGAGATGACTAATGACGATTTAATCTTCGCCGACATCGAGGCGGTCATCGCCGGAGGTCGCGTCAGGCGGCGGTTTACACGCGACCCGCGTGGTAAGCGCTATGAAGTCGTCGGGAAGGCAACCGACGGACGACGTGTAGCGGTCATCTGCCGCATCAAAGAGACCGGAAAACTCCTTTTCATTACGGCCTATGCCGTGGGGTGAAAGATGAAGAAAAAGACGCGTTACAACTACGGCGCTTGTCATGTCTGCGGCGAGCGCATGGAGGAGCGACGGATCAAGCAGGACTTCTGGATCAAAGAAAAGCTGGTCGTGGTCGAAGGCGTGCCGGCGGGCGTCTGCCCTCGCTGCGGCGAGAAGGTAGTTAACGCGGAAGTCGGACTGCAACTTGCGGGCCTGCTGGGGAATCCTGCTCGCCTGCGTCAGACGCAGACCATAAGTGTGCCCGTGATACGTTTCGAGAGACCCGCCGCTTGAGGCGTAACCGTCTTAATCGTCCGCGGAAGCGTTCACAGAGAGTTCGTCGCCGCGCGCCAGACGTGAGCACTGAAGAAGTATTGCGTAGCTCGTTTGGCCGCGGGGTCGAGTCGAAAAGAGGCGGGGG
>JALZHC010000886.1 GCA_030914105.1 Acidobacteriota bacterium | reverse complement strand
GGGCCATACGGTGCAGCGATTCAGCGTGGCCGGTGCTGCCTCGCGCGCGGTGAATGTGATTCAACGTGTCACGACGATGCACATGTCGGCTGATGTCCTCGCGGCTCAACAAGCGATTCAGGGCTTTCAGGTCGGGCCGTCTGACCTGAGCGTGGTGGGCGGTATTCTGGATGCATGGAACCAAGACCCCGCAGCTACGACCAAGCACAAATACATCATCAAGCGCATCAAAAAAACTGCGCACCCGATCATCGCCGCCTCCAACGCCAACGGCATACAGGCCGTCGCCACGTATGAAGAAGGGAGCGCCAATGAAAATAGATTCTTCATTTACGACATCGTCAGCAATCCGAATCGCCAGCCCGGAGGAGCCCGCGCGATACTGCACTGGCTGGCCCAGCAGGCTCAGAATAAAGGCGTATCGTGGGGGGTCACCCTGCAGGCGGCTGATGACCAAGCGGCTGCCGCCTTTGAACACATGGGATTCGTCGCGCCATCATCCTGCGTCATCAGCTGAGCCTAAACAATATAGGGTTCTAAAGTCCCCGGCTTCACGCCACGTTCAACTGCCGCCCGCCGTCAGTCGCCACGTTGATCTGCACCGAGGGCCGCGAGAGTTTCCGCACGCGGGCGAGGGATTCACAGGCCCGGTTAAACCTCTTCTGCGCCTCCGAAAGCCGCCTCTCCGTGTGCTCGACCTGGGCGAGCGTGTTGTTGGCCGCCACGACGGCGGAGTAGCGTATCTCCATGACGGCCAAGCGGAGCCAGCAGGCGCAGACGTGCTCTATGAGTACCCGTTCGAGTGGCGGGGCAGTCTCGTGACCAAGGCTCAGACGGAGGTCGCGCGTGTGCTCGGCCCACACCTCCCTGATACCTTCCGGCAGAAACGCGGCGGCGTCCTTCACCAGAATGAACGCGGCGACGCCCGCCATCGGGTTCGCCGTACTCCGCCACGGGGCGACGCCCTGCTCGCGGCAGTCGGCCAGCAACTCTCTCAGCCGTTTGACCGCGCCCGGTGCGGACGAGTTCTTATTTGCCGCCGAGAAAGTCTCGTGGAACTGCCCTTCTAAATCCGCCCCGTCTTTTCGAGCGACCTCAGTCTTCGGCATACGTCACCCGGCCTTTCTGGCGAGCGCGAGCTGTCGCCCGGCCTTCGCCCTCTCCGCGGCGTCGCGTGCAGCTTCGGCGCGTGCCAGAAGTGCCCGCACACGCGCCAGCGTCTCGACGGCCCGCGTAAAGCGCCGCTGCGCCAGCGTGAGCCGTTTTTCGTAGTGCTCGGTAATGTCCGTGCGCCCCGACGTGTGGCGCGAGTAAAGGTGCTCGATCATGCCGAGGCGGACGTGACACAAGACGGCGTGCTCTATCAGAACGCGCTCGGCGGGCGTCGCCTCGTCATAGCCCAGCTCACGCTTGAACTGTTCCGCGCCCTTCCGCACGCTGGCCTTCGTGTAGTAGCCGAGCCAGAAGCCCTTGAAGGCCCGGTCTAAAGCATCAGCCTGAAGATCGCCGCCTCTGCGCCATTCGTCCGGCCCGCGTTCGAGGAGGCCGTCAATGTAGGCGCACGCCTCCGCCGAAGGCTTGTCTTTCGCGCACGCCTCGGCGAATAGCTCGGCCTCGCGCAGCCGCGCCGCCATCTTCTGCTCGTCTAAGTTGACGACCCTATTAACTCGCTTTGACATCTCTCCTGAGCCTCCATTGTCTCTTGTGCCGGTGGTAGCCGGCGGCCTCAAGCGCGGCGTCCGCCGCCGCCTTCACCGCCTGCCACTGGCGGTCTATCACGGCGTCCACGGCGTCCTGCGCCGCAAGCTCCGCGCGCAGGCTGCGCGTCTTGCGCCCCCGCTCTTTGCGCTCCTCTTCGTCGCGCGCCTCGGCCAGCGTGCCGCCGAACCCGCCGCCCTCGTAGACGGAGAAGACCCGACCGCCGCGTCGGACTTTGCGGTAGTAGTAGCGGCGACCGTTTCTCTCTTCCCACGCCATTCTTTTGTGCTACAACTTTTTCAGTTGCCCCGCTTCGTGTCACTCACCATTTAGCCATCTTCGATAGGGTAATTATATAGTTGACTCACCCGCCCTTTTGTAGTAGACTCACCTTACTATGAAAGAGCAGAACGAAGCCACCTTCCCCAAGACGCTCCAACAGGCCATCAAGTATTTCTCAGACAAAGAGGCTTGCACAACCTTCATGGCTCAACTGCGCTGGCCGGAAGGCGTGACTTGCCCGAACTGTGAAGGCAAGGCGGTTTCCTATCTCTCAACACGCTTCATGTGGAAG
>JALZHC010000307.1 GCA_030914105.1 Acidobacteriota bacterium | reverse complement strand
CGTGACGAGCGCGCACGCGCGCGGGTCGAAACCCCGCTCGACCGAGACGGCGCGCAGCGCGCGCTCCATCCCTGCGTTGACGACGCGCACGACGCCGAGCGCCGCCTCCGTCGCCGACACGCGTGCGCCGCCCGCCGCGCTCATCTCGCGCGCGAGTTGTGAAAGGGCTTCCGCGGCGCGCGCTTCGTCAAGCTTGAACTCGCCGCCGAGCAAGTCCGCGCCGCCGAAGCGGCCCAAGCCGAGGTTCGCGTCCGTCACCGTCGGCAGAAGCGAACGCCCGTAGCACGCGGGGCCGGGCACCGCGCCCGCCGACTCCGGCCCGACGCGCAAACTCCCGCCCGCGTCCACGCGCGCAATCGAGCCGCCGCCCGCGCCGACCGTGTGAATGTCGAGCACGGGCACGGCCACCGGCAGCCCGGCGACGCTCGCTTCATTAGTTAACCTGAGCCGACCGCCGGCGCACAGAGACACGTCGGTCGAAGTGCCGCCCATGTCGAACGTGATGATGTCGGCGAAACCGGCCTCCGTGCCCGCGTGCGACGCGCCGACCACTCCGCCCGCTGGCCCTGAAAGAATCGTCCGCACAGGCTCGGCGGCTGCGGAGCGCGCCGAGACGCTCCCGCCCGACGATTGCATCACTCTCAGGCGTCGGGCCGAGACGCGCGCGCCGAGCCGTCCGAGGTAAGCGCCCATCAAGGGTTGCAGGTAAGCGTTGATCGTGACGGTCGAGGTGCGCTCGTACTCTCGATATTCGGGGAGGATTTTGTGTGAGACCGAGAGCGGCACGCCCGCGAGCGCGGCGGCGAGCGCGCGCTCTAGCCGCCGCTCGTGTTCGGGCCGCGCGAACGAGAAGAGAAGGCAGACGGCGACCGCTTCGACGCGCGCGCGCTTTAACTTGCCGACGAGTTTTTCAATCTCGCCGTCTTCGAGTTCGACGACGACCGAGCCGTCCGCCGCGACGCGCTCGCGCACGCCGAGCCTCAAGCGGTCTGCGACGAGCGGCGCGGGCCGCGTCCAGTTCAAATCATAGAGACTCCCGCGCGCCTGCCGCCCGATGACGAGCACGTCCTCGAAGCCTTCGGTGGTGACGAGCGCCGCGCGCGCGCCGCGCCGCTCAAGCAGCGCGTTCGTTCCCACGGTCGTCCCGTGCACGACTTCCAGGTCGCCGAGCCGCGCGCCCGTCTCTTCGGCCACGCGCCGCAAGCCTTCGGTGATGGCGCGCGAAGGGTCGTCCGGCGTCGAAGGCACTTTGAAGATGCGCGCGCGCCCGCCCACGTGATACACGAAGTCCGTGAACGTCCCGCCCGTGTCAACGCCGACGCGCACGCGCCCCACCTCTTTTTTCTTTTCGCGCAAGATGGTCAGTTTGGTTTATAGCGGCGGCGGCTGCCAGCCGCCCGTGGCGCGCTCGACCGCGGCGGCGGCAGCGAGCGCAACGTCGTCGCGCCAGGGGCGCGCGACGAGCTGCACGCCGACGGGCAGACCTTCGGGCGAGGTCGAAGCACGGACGACCGCGCCGGGCCAGCCCGTCATGTTGTAGATCATCGTGTAGCTGAAGACGAGCTGGTTGTCTTCGTCGAAGGTCGTGCCGTGCGGCATCGCCGTGCGCGCGCAGGGCGGGCAGATGATGAGGTCGTAGTCGCGCATGAAGGAGAGCATCTGACTACGCCACACGTCGAGCTGGAAGACGAGGCCGACAAGCTCGGCGGTGGTCATCTGCGAGGTCGAGAGGAGTTCCAGAAGCCGCGTCATCAAAGCGTGCGTCTCGTCCGTGCCCGAAAGCATCAGAAGCATCCGCAAGCCCGCGCCGGAGTCCGCGCCGTAGAGGCCGAGCAGCATCTCGTAAGCGTTTTCGGGCACGGGCGGACGGGCCTCGGACACTTCCGCGCCCGCGTCCGAGAGCACGCGCGCGGCGTCGCGCACGGCGTCCGAGATGTCGGGCGTCGGACTGACGATGCCGTTGTCGGTGTGGAAGGCGACGCGCAAAGTTTTCAGTTCAACTTCGGAAGGGTCGCCGAGCGGGACGGGTGCGACCGAGGGGTCGCGCCAGTCCGCGCCGCAGAGCAAAGGAAGTGCGAGCCAGAGGTCTTCGACTCTTCGCGCGAGCGGGCCGATCTGCCAGATGGAGTCGTTCAGTCCGCCCAGCGGCGGGAAGTGGCCCGTGCGCGCCGTGCGACCCGAAGTCGGCTTGATTCCGGCGATGCCGCAGAAGTGCGCGGGCACGCGTATGCTTCCGCCCGCGTCACTGCCGAGTCCGAGCGGCGACATCCCAGACGCGATGGCCGCGCCCTCGCCGCCCGACGAGCCGCCCGGCGTGCGCGCGGGGTCGTAAGGATTCTTCGTCTGGCCGTAGACGAGGTTATCGCTCTCGAAGGCGAGCGAGACTTCGGGCACGTTCGTCTTGCCGAGCACGACCGCGCCCGCGGCCTTGTAGCGCGCGACGCCCGTCGCGTCCTCTTGCCCGACGTAGCCCGCGCGCCCCTTCGTGCCACCGGCAGAGATTATTCCTGATGTCTCGAACGCATCTTTAATAGTGACGGGGACACCGTGCAGAGGCCCCCACGCTTCGCCGCGTGCGAGCGCGGCGTCGGCCTCGCGTGCGCGCGCGCGTGCCGCGTCGGCGGTCAGTTGCACGACGGCGTTGAGCTTCGGGTTCACGTCCCCGATGCGCGCGAGATGTGCCTCGACGACCTCCGCGGACGAGACCTCCTTTGCGCGTATCGCGCGCGCAATCTCGGTCGCCGACGAGTAGATGATTTCGTCCATCGCTCCTCCTGCAAGTCGAAAGGCGGATGCTTCAAGGCTGTCCGGGCGGCCACGCGCCGATGAACTGCCGGACGGCGGCGATCTTCCCCATGTGATACGCCGTGTGCACGGCAAGGCTGCGCAGGGCGTCGGCCAACGTCTCTCCCGGACTCGTTTCGCGCGCGAGCATTTCGGGCGAGCGCGCCAACTCCAGCGCCTTTTCGAGTCCGGCGAGGAACTCGGCGACGAGTGCGCGCCACTCCTCTTCGTTCGCGGGCGGGCCTTCGGGATAGACGTGCCCGCGCTGCCACTCCTCGTCCAGCTTCTCGTCGCGCAGCACGACGATCTGCTGCCAGCCGTTCGCGTGCCAAAGCTCTTCGTAGATGGAGTGCGCGCGCTCCGAAGGCTTGCGCGCGGCCTGCTCCGCCGTCAGTCCTGAGAGAAGGCGCTCGCGCTCGATGTACTCGCCGTCAACGAGCAGATGCTTCCAGTCGTCCAAGTGCGTTTCCCTTCCTCCGTCTGTTTGTCGCGGGCGAGGCCCTCGCCGTCCGGCGTTCAGCGCGGGAGAGTTTCGGCCAGCAGCCGCAGGACGTTGCCGCCCATGATCAACCTGATCTCTTCGTCGCTGAAGCCCTCGGACAAGAGCGCGTCGGTGATTTCGACGACGCCGGTCGTGTCGAAAGGCTCGGCGACCGCGCCGTCGAAGTCCGAGCCGAGCGCGACGTGCTCGACGCCCGCGAGCTTCACGGCGTAACGAATCGAGCGCGCAACCGCCGCGGCGTCGGTGCCGCAGGTGGCCGTGTCCCAGTAGCCGATGCCGACGATTCCGCCGGTCGCGGCGATGCGGCGCACCTGCTCGTCGGTGAGGTTGCGCGTGTTGTCGCAAGTGGCGCGCAGGCCCGTGTGCGAGTCGACGACGGGCCGCGTGGCGACGGCGAGCACGTCGTCAACGGTGCGGGGCGAGGCGTGCGCGAGGTCAATGAGGACGCCGCGCGCCTCCATCCTTCGCACAAGCTCGCGCCCCTTCTCGGTCAGTCCCGTCTTATTGAGTCCGTGCGCGGAGCCGCCCCACTCGTTGTCGAAGAAGTGCACCAGCCCGATGAGGCGGAAGCCGGCGTCGAAGAAGGCGTCGAGGTTTCCGGCGTCGCCTTCGAGCGCGTGCGCGCCCTCGATGCCGAGCAGGCCGGCGACGAGTTGCGGGTCGCTCTTGCGCCGCTCAATGAAGGCGGCGAGGTCGCCCTGAGTTCGGACGACGACGAAGCGACCGCCGGAGCGCGCCGCCGTGTCGTTCAGCTTCCGCGCTTGATAGAGTGCGCGCTCCTTCAGGCTGCGCCAGGCGCGCAGCGGCCAGCGCTCGGCGACGGCGAGCGGCGTGATCTCGTCCGTGTCGCCGCTGTTGCTCTCGTAGTTCGAGAGGAACGGAACCTTCGTCACCACCGTGAAGACCTGAAGTGCGACGCCGCCTTCCGAGAGCCGCGGCACGTCGACGTGTCCGCGCCCGCCGCGCTCAAGCAGGTCTCTGTCCCACAAAAGCGAGTCGGCGTGCATGTCTGCGATGAAGAGCGTCCGGTGCAGCTCGCGCGCGCGCTCCGAAGCCCTGTACGGCGGACTCTGCCGCGTCTTGTTGATGAGCCGCTCGGCCACGCCGGGCACGACGAAGAAGAACGCGAGCGCGCCAAAGACGACGAGCGCGGCGAGGACGATGAGAAGTTTTTTCTTCATCGGCAAGCGACGGACGGGGTGAAGGGGAGACGTAGAGACGGGGAGAGATGACTTGATGAATTGCAGCCCGTTGAAACTCGTGAGAAAGGTTCACCGCGACGCTGCGACGCCGCCTCTTTTCGTCGCACTATCACCCGGCCTACCCCATCCGGTTGCCGAGTCTTCCTGTCTCCCCGTCCCCCCGTCACCCCGTCTCCCCCTCATCCCTCACCGTGACGCGGCAGCCCGACTCGTGCGCGGCGCGCGCGGCGTCGAGGACGAGCTGCGTGCGGTGGCCGTCGTCGAAGGTGGCCGCGCCATCGACACTCGTTCTCCCCTCGGCGAGCGCCGCGACGATCTCGCGCGCGAAGACCGTGAAGCCGCGCGACCACTCGTTGTCGCGCATCCCCTCGGCCAGCGGCGCCTCGTCGGTTTCAACTTTCTGCCACACGCCTTCGCCGACGCGCGCGCGCCACAACTCCCCGGCGCCCGTGACCCTCAGCGCGCCGTCGGTGCCGAAGACTTCGACCGTGTGCTCGGGCGCGCCGGCCTCGGCCAGCGAGATGGCGACGACCCCGGTGGCGCGCTCGCAGGCGCCGCCGTCCTCGAAGTTGAGGAGGAGGCTCGCCTCGTCGTCCGTCGTCACGCGCCGCGACTCGCCCGACGCGGGGTCGCGCCGCTCGGCGACGTGCGCGGCGAGCGACGCCGACACGTGCGACACGCGCGTCCCCAGAAGCCAGTGCAGCGCGTCCACCGCGTGCGACCCGATGGCGCCCAGCGCGCCCCCGCCCGCGCGCTCGTCCGACCACCAGCTCCAGGGCGTGTCGGCTAACGCGCGCGAGCCCCCGCGGAACAGAAACTTCGCGTGGCGCACGCGCCCCAGCGCGCCCTTCTGAATCAACTCCCGCATCCGCCGCCGCGCCGGCAGAAACCTCAGCTCGTGGTCGATGAGCGCCGGCCTGCCCGCCGCC
>JALZHC010000885.1 GCA_030914105.1 Acidobacteriota bacterium | reverse complement strand
CGCGCCGGACAAGAAGCAGCACCGCGAGGTGGCCGATTATCTCTCACGTCTCGCCTTCGTCGCCTGACCCGCTTCAGCGCCTCCGCGGCCCTTTGCCCGCGCCCGCCAAGTATGTTAATTATTTGGCCCACCAGATTCCCTTAACCAATGCTCCGCCGCGCCGCGCCCAGTGCCCGCGACTTGGTCGGCCCCGAGAGCGTCGTCCGCCGGAGGCTTCTTCCGACGCCTCAAGGCTTTTTTACGTCCGCGGGTAAAGGGGCCGGCAGCGGCGTCCGCCGTGCTACGGACAGGAGAAGATCAGTGGATCAGGAAAGAGGGCTTGACCATTTTCACGACAGCGAGTTGGGGGACGTGTACGACCTGTACAACGCCTGTAACGGGGCGCTGCGCGACGGGCTGCTCGACGTGCGCAAGCTCGACGAGTTGACGCCGGGCGAGCGGGCGGTGCTCGACGTGGCGCGGCTGCGCGAGGTCTGGGCGCACACCTCCACCGGCTGCGGCACGTGTCAGATCATCATCCAGACGCTGAACGCGGCTCGCGGGACGATGCGCAGCCACGCGGACGGTTCGCCCCGGAGCGAGCCGCGCCCCGCGCCGCCGGACGCGCCGGGCCGCGCCGAAGAGAAGGCGCTGGGCCAAAGTCGGTAAGGGGCGGGTCGTCGGAGTCGTCCGTGCCGTCCTCCTGTGCGGTCACGACCTGGACGCCGCGGCGGCGGAGACGGTTGGTGACGGCCCGCGACACGTGCACGTTCATGTCGAGCGCGAGCGCCACTACGGGAGCAGCCCCTTAGCCTTGAGGCGCTCCGTGAGTCGGGAGGGGCCGACGGCGCGGCGGATCTGCTCGACCCAGCCCAGGCGGCACTCGATGTCGCGGTCGAGTTCGTCCTTGTGTTCCCAGCAGTAGGCGAGCGCCGAGTGTATCTGCCCCGGGGTGAGGTAGGGGTGCTGGAATTGTAGTTCGTCGGGGCTCCAGCCGTAGGCGTGCGGTTCAAGGACGAGTTCGACGACCTTCATGGTCGTGCCCTCGATGAGCGGCACGCCCGACTCGTTAACGACTACGTGCTCGTATGCGGTGGCCCGTGTCATATCGCCCTGATTGTAGCGCGTGGCTTGGAGGCCGTGAGGCGGCAGAGTGGAGGGCGCATGAGATGGAGGCTGCGCCTGCCCGCGGCGCGCTCCTCTCCCCGGATGTTACTGCGGCCGGAGACGCTGAAAGATGGCGCGCGGCGACCGAGACGCTGCGCAAGACCCGGTGCCGACCACGCGCCCGCGCAAGCACCGCCGCCGGCGGGAATATCATCCCTGAATAACTTCCCCGCGTGAGCACGTCCGCGCCCCGCCCGTCGTTCGCGCCGGGCACGGCCTGCGCCGCGCGCGCCGCGCCCCGTCTTCCCCGGCGCACTTGCTTGACGCTCGCCGGAGCGTCCATGTAGCCTCTTGCTTTAACAGTTGCCCCGCCTCAGCACCGTGAATAGCATGCGAAAGAGTTCCGACTTGAGGCTCGTGCTGTCCTTCAGCGTCCTCACGCTCATCGTGACGACCGTCGTCATCCTGACGTGGGAGAAGACGGTGCGCACGCCCCTGTTCACCTGGATCGAGCGGCGACTGCCGGGCAGCGAGAACGCCGTCGAGCGCATGACCGTGCAGCAGCGCGTCGAGCACTTCGTCATCTCGCTGACGGTGGACGTGGTGGTCGTCACGCTGCTCCTGCGCATCGTGCGCCGGCAGCAACGCCGCCTGCGCGCGAGCGAGGAACGCTACCGCACGCTGTTCGAGCACGCGGGCGACGGCATCGGCGTCGTGCGCGTCGCGGATCGCCGCCTCGTCGAAGCCAATAACAAGTTCTGCGAGATACTCGGCTGCCCCGCCCAAGGCGCGGTCGGCGCGGACATCGGCGACTTCCTGCGCCCGCCGCCCGGCGCGGACGGCGGCGACGTGTGGGCGCTGCTCGACGGCGCGTCGGGCGAGCGCGAACTCGTCGCGCAGACGCCGGGCGGCAAGCAACTGCCCGTCTCCGTCTCCTTCAACACGCTCGCGACCGACGAAGAGCGGCTGCTCGTCCTCATCATCCGCGACCTCTCCGCGCGCCGGCAGTTGGAGGCGGAGAAGGAGGAGATGCAGCGGCGACTCTACCAGTCGTCGCGGCTGGCCGCGCTCGGCGAACTCTCGGCCGGCGTCGCGCACGAGATCAACAACCCGCTCAACGGCATCATCAACTTCGCGCAGCTCCTCAAGGACGAGCCGGTCGAGCGCAGCGACTTCGAGCGCCAGATGAT
>JALZHC010000884.1 GCA_030914105.1 Acidobacteriota bacterium | reverse complement strand
GAGTAGGCCCACGCGAGCGCGACGAGCGCGAGCGCGAGCAGCACGGAGAGCGCGACGGTCGTGCGCGGGAACGGCGCGCTCGCCACCTCGAACTCGAAGACGAGCGGCGCGGACGGCGTGAGGTCTAAGGTGTAGGCGCGCGCCGAGACTGTGTAGCGACCCGCCGGCAACCCTTCGGCCTGGAACTGCGAGTCGTGCGAGAGCTTCTGCTTGACCGTGCGCCCGCGCGAGTCGAGCAGCGTGAAGGCGTACTGGAACTGTTCGGGAAAGGTTCGGCTGTCGCTCGCGTCCACGTCGAGCGCGATGCTGTTCTGCGGGTAGTCGAGGCGGAGCGGGCCGCCGCGCAGTTCTTCCGGCTGATAAGCGCGCGAGGCGGCGACGCGCGTCAGGCGCAGCGCGGGCGGGAGCGCGCCCGGCTCGTAGCGCGCGAGTCCGCGCGTCGTGCCGACCAGCAGCGACGCGCCCTCGCCGTTCTTCGCGGCGGACGCGAGCAGGGCAAATGCGCCGTCGCTCGGCAAGCCCTGCTCCGTGTCGAGACGCGAGGTGACGGGGCCGAACTGCCCGTCGAGCGCGACGCGCAGCACGCCCGCGCCCGCGGTCGCGCACCAGGCGCGCGGCAGGCTTGAGCCGTCGTCGCGCGGGGCGTTTGAAGAGTCGGCGGCGCCCGAAGTCTTTGAAGAGTTGCCGTCGCTCGAAGTCTTTGACGATGCGCTCGAAGTCTTTGAAGAGTTGCCGTCGGTTGTGGCGCTTGATGAAGTGCTTGCTTCCGAAGCGACGGCGGCGACGGCGCGCGCGTCAACGCCCTGTGCGACTTCGACGAGCGGGCGGCCTTCGCGGAAGGCGTAGAGGCCGCGCGAGGTCGCGAGCCAGAGCCAGCCGTCCGCGCCCGACGCGCCCCAAACGGTCGTCGCCGCGAGCGGCGCGAGCGCGGGTTCGGACTTGACCGCGTGCCCGTCGAAGTAGAAGACGCCGGCGTTGGCCGTCCCGACCCAGAGACGAGAGCGCTCCGAGTCGGCGTAGAGGCTGACGACCTCGCGCCCACGCTCGTCGTCGCCCGCGCGCGGCCAGACAAGCGTGCGCCGGCCCGGCCCTTCGAAGCGCTCCAGCCCGCGCCCGAACGTCGCCACGTAGACCGCATCGCCGAAGCGCGCGATGGCCCGCACGCTGCCGCTCAAAGCAGGCTCCGCCGACTTCTTCGAAGAAGACTCGTCGGAGGAATTTGACTCGTCCGAGGAACCCGACAAAGGCTCGTCCGACGAAGAAGAGGAAGACTCGGACGCGGAAGATTGAGACGCGGAAGACTGAGACGCGGAAGACTGAGGCTTGCTTTCTTCCCCCCTCGGTCGTTGGCCGGCGACGCGCTCAACGTTCTTGTCGCCGCCGGGTTTCTCCTCGCCGCTCTTTCCGGCGGCGGCCTTCGCGCTGCTCTTTCTTCCGGCGGCCGGCTTCTCGTCGCCCTTCTTTTCGCCGCCGGGCTTCTCCTCCGGCGCGAGCTTCACGTCGGCGCGCGGCGCGCGCGCGTCCGTCTGCAAGCCGACGTAGAGTCCGGCGGAAGTGCCGACGAGCAGAAGCCCATCGCCGTCTTCCGCGAGCGCGTAGACGGTCTTGCCTTTGACCTCTTCGACCTCGCGCCAGGCGCCCGAAGCGTTGTCGGCAGCGAACAGGCCGCGGCTCGTGCCCGCGAGCAGGCGTCCGCGCGAACTCCTGTAGAGCGAGCGCACGAAGTTGCCTTCCGTCTCGTTCGAGAGCTGCTCGACGCGCACGCCGCGCGGGTCGTAGCGGCAGACGCCGCGCGGCGTGCCGAACCAGACGACGCCCTCGCGGTCAACGAAGACGGCGTTCACCTGATCCGAGCGCAGCCCGCCCGCGGTGCCCGCGAAGGTGAAGTGTTCGAGCAAACGCCCGTCGCCGCCGTAGCGGAAGACGCCGCGCCCGTCCGTCGCCGCGTAGAGGTCGCCGCCCGGCGCGGGGCCGAGCGCGGTCACGGTTCCGGTCGCGCCGCCCGCCAGCTTCAGAGGCCGCGCGAGCCGCGCGTCGTCTGCGCGGAAGAGTCCGCTGTCGGCGGCTGAGGTCTGCGCGCCGAAGTAGAGCGCGCCGTCCGAGCCGCGCGCCAGCGTCTCGACGAAGAAGGCGCGCGGCTTGCTGACCACTTCCTTCGCCTCGCCGCCCGCGTCAACCGTCAGAAGCCCGCGCCCGCGCGTGCCGACGACGAGCGACTCGCCCGCCAATGCGAGGCTCGTCAGCGCGAGCGGCTGCCCTTTGCCCGCCGAAGAGGTC
>JALZHC010000883.1 GCA_030914105.1 Acidobacteriota bacterium | reverse complement strand
GCAGTTCGTCGCGCCGCGACGAGTCCGGGTGCTTCGAGGCGAACGAGGCGAGCTCGTCGGGCGTCAACAGCACGTCGAGGAAGTAGGCCACGTCGGGGTCGTAGCCGAGCGCGAGGTACTGTTCGAGCGCGCCCGCGAGGTCGCCCGCGTCCTCCTCCACCGTCGCCAACATCTCGCGCGCGCCGCTCGCCAATCCGCCCGCGGGGAATTCCGCGACGAGCCGCGAGAGTGTCGCGCGCGCCGCCGCGTAATCCTTCAGACGGTACTCGGCCACGCCCTCAACCCACAGTCCTTGCGCGCGCTCGTCGGCGACGAGGCCCGAAGAGAGTGCGCGCCGCGCCGTTTCGAGCGCGCGGCGCGCGTCGCCCAGCTCGAACTGCGCGCAGGCCAGGCGGACGGCGAACGCGCCGCCTACTTCAGCGCGCGGGTAGCGCCGCATCAGTCGCGCGGCAAAGTCGGCCGCGCGGCGCAGCTCCTTCGTCTCGGCGCGCTCGCGCAGGGTCGCCTCCCTGTGCTCCTGCCACTCGTACTTCTGCGAGTAGTCTTTGCTCGACCCGTAAGGGTTCTCGTCGGCGACCTTCGGCACACGCAGGTAGTAGCTGGGCGCGTAGTTGTAGATGTTGTGGTAGGCGTAGGCGAGCGCGGCCCGCGGCTCTCGTTCGAGCGCGGCCTCGACCCTGTCCATATCCGCGTCGTCTGCGTGCGCGCGCACGAGGCGCAGAGAGGCGGCGGCCAGCTCGCGCCCTCCGGCGTCTTCGCCGCCGAGCAGGCGGTAATACTCGACGAGCGCGCCCGCCGTGTCGCCCGCGCGGTAGTCGAGGTAAGCGAGCCAGCCGCGCGCGTCCGGCGAGTAGCGACCGCGCGGGTAGTCCGCGAGTAGCCGCGCGAAGTTTCGGCGCGCGCCCGTCCAGCCTTCGTCGCGGCAGTCCGCGCTGCACGGACTCTCCGAGGTTGCGGTCTCGCCGCCGAGGTACGCGCCGCTTGACTCCATCCGGACGCGCCCGGCCATGTAGAGCGCGGCCTCCCGCTTCTCGCCGCGCGGGTAGCGCGCGGCGACCTCCTCGAAAGCCGCCGCCGCGTCGCCCGGCTGGCCCGCGCGGTAGATGCCGACGGCGTGCAGGTAGGCCGCGTTGTCCGAGAAGTTCGGGTCGGAGGCGAGGCCGTCGAGCGTCGGCTCGACTTTCTCCGCCCAGTCGTGCATGCCTGCGGCGCGCTCCGCCTCCTTCCCCGTAATCTTCTCCTTCGACTCCGCTGCCTTATCGGCGGGCCAGGAGACTCTGTCTTGAGCGTTGACCGCGGTGGCGTCGAGCCAGTCGTCGTAGGCGCGGCGCGCCGCGAGGTAGCGCGACACGTCGCCCGGCTTCGAGCCGCGTCCGAGCGCCGCGAGCGCGTCGAGCTGATCGAAGGCGGAGTTGCGCCGGTCGCGCCAGCTCGTCGGCTCTTCCCAGTAGCTGCCGCGGACGAAGGCTGCCGTGCGCTCGGCATAGTCGCGCAGGAACTTTCCCGCCTTCTCGAACTCGCCCTTGTCAACCGCCTCGCACGCGTCTTTCCAAAGGTCATCAATCTCCGCGGCGCGCTGCTTCGCCGTCACGCCGTCTTCATCTTCATCGGCGCTCTTCTTCTCGCCGCTCGCGTCCGCGGGCAGCGGCGGCAGGCGACTCCGCTCGTAGTCCCTCCCGCCGCCGAAGCGCACCGAGTTCTCGAAGCCATTCCAGCCGCAGCCCCACGCCACGCCCGCCGACGCCGCGAGCGCCGCCAGGAGCGTGCAGAGTGCCGACGCGACGCGACTTGAAGACTTGCCGCGACCAGAAGGCTTCATGCCCCAAAGGAACCCTCTCATCCAGGGCTTCGCGCCTCGAAGGAACCCCCTCATCTTCCCTCCACCCCTTTCACGTCGAGACTCTCGACCCGCTCCCACGAGCGACCGTCGTCCCGACTGACGGCGAACGAAGCGGGCAGCGAGTCGGGCAAGGCCCCCGCGAAGCTCAGGCCCGCGCGTGCCTCCGCGCCTTCGGGCCAGGCGCGCGCGCCGAGCCGTATGAAGTCTGCGCGCGCCGCGCTGCAAGGTCGCAGCGCCGCCTGCCGCTCGCACAGCGTCTCGAACGAGTCGAAGCCTTCGAGGCGCGTCACGCCGCTCACGCTCCCGCGCGGCACGCGCAAAGTCAGGACGAGCGCGCCCTCGCCGAAGAGCGCGCCGCACGCGCCCGCGTTCTCGGCTGTGAGCAGCAGTTGAGTTGCCGAGCCGCCGCCGCCTTCGGCGACGCGCACAGGCTCGACG
>JALZHC010000306.1 GCA_030914105.1 Acidobacteriota bacterium | reverse complement strand
GCCCCGCCGAGCCCCATGAACGAAGTGCCCTCGACCATGATGATGATGTCGGAGAGCGCCGGCAGGTACGCGCCGCCCGCCACGCACGGCCCCATCACCGCCGCCACCTGCGGCACGCGCAGGTAGCGCCGCATGATCGAGTTGTAATAGAAGATGCGCGCCGCGCCGTACTGCCCCGGAAAGACTCCGCCCTGAAACGGGAGGTTCACGCCCGCCGAGTCAACCAGATAAATGATCGGCACGCGCGAGCGCATCGCGACCTCTTGCGCGCGCAGGATTTTCTTGATCGTCTCCGGCCACCAGGAGCCTGCCTTCACCGTCGCGTCGTTGGCGACGACCACGCACTCGCGCCCGCCGACGCGGCCCACCGTCGTCACCACGCCGGCAGCGGGCGCGCCGCCGTCGTACTGGTCGTAAGCGACGAGCAGGCCGATCTCCTGCGCGTAAGCGCCGCGGTCGAGCAGGAGTTGGACGCGCTCGCGCGCCGTCAGCTTCCCCTGCGCGTGCTGCTTCCTTACTTTGTCAGCGCCGCCGCCCGCGCGCAGACGCTCTTCCAGCTCCCGCAGTTCCGCCGTCAGCGCGCGCAGGCGCGAACTCTTCTCGGCGGGAGCCGTTGGTGCCTCAGAACTCATCTCGTTTTCGCACTGCCCCTACCCCTTCGCTTAAAGTAAGGAGACGCCGGGCCGCTCGCTCATAAATTCTCGGAACGCTGATTTGACTGGAAAATAACACAGCGCGCCGCGCGAAACAATCGACACGCCGCCGCTGTTCCCCTCACGAAACCGAAGGCCCGCGCATGCGCGCTTGGCTTGCGCGTGCGCGGGCCCTCGGCGAAGCCGCGGCGCGGCGAGAGAGGTTCGTCTACTGCTCGCAGACCGTCGCGTAACAGGCGACCACGCCGGAGTTGTAAACGTTGGCGCAGACCTCCTCGTTCGCGATGGTGGCCTCGCACAGTTCATAGTTCGCCTCGACTTGCCGAACGCAGTCCTCGCACTGGTCGAAGGCTTTCACCACGCGCGTGGCGCGCGGCGAAGACAGGACGAGCGTGAGCAGGAGTGTAAGCATCACCGTCAGGATTATTAATCTTCTCATGGTAGGCTCCTTCCGAACGGGGGGAAGCTTCGTTGAGGGGGCGGCGTGTGCGGTCTTCTTATAATAATCGCACCGGAAAGTCAACGATTAGGTGCGCGCGGCGTCTACTAAATCTGGTCGAAATAAGGTAAACTTTTCGCTCAACGCGAAAGAAGTTCCGAAGCACTCGGGCCGTAACCGAACTTTCTCGACCGGGCACGGAGGACTGCATTTGGCGGCTGCCGCATTCTACGACCTCGAAGGGACGCTCGTGAGCACGAACCTCGTGCACACGCTCGGCTTCTACGCGCGCAACCAGCAGGGCCTGCTGCGCTCTTTGCGCAAGAGCGCCTCGACGCTCGTCAGCATCCCTCTCTTCGCCGCCGCAGACTCCTACAGCCGAATGGTCTTCAACGACCTCTTCTTCCGGCGCTACAAGGGACAGGCGGAAGACCGCCTCCGCTTCTTCGCCGAAGACCTCTTCGAGAATGTTTTGAAGCCCGGCGTCTTCCCCGGCGCGATTGAGCTGATACAGAAGTCGCGCAGCCTCGGCCTGCGTCAAGTCGTCGTCACCGGCGCGCTCGATTTTTCCGTCGAGCCTCTGATGCGCTACCTCGGCGTGGACGACTTCGTCGCCAACCGCCTGGAGTTCGTCAACGGCGTCGCCACCGGAAGACTTCTGCCGCCCGTGCTCGCCTCAGCCACGAAGGCTTCTTGGATACGCACCTACGCCGAGCGCGAGGGCCTGAACCTGAACGAGTCATACGCCTACAGCGACAGCATGAGCGACCTGCCCATGCTCTCCATCGTCGGCCACCCCGCGGCGGTCAACCCGGACATGCGGCTCCGCCAGACGGCGCTGCACCACGACTGGCCGATACTGAATTTGAAGTAGCCAGAAGCCAGTAGTCAGTAGCCAGTAGGCTCCGCGCCGCGGGCGCTGACGCTGATAATCGAACGATTCAAATGCCCGGGCTTTTTCTACTGACTACTGGCTACTGACTACTGACTACTTGAACATGGCCCTACAACTCAGACGCAAAGTCCACGAATCGGTCGCCTACATCGACCGCGACAGCGCGCCGCGCATCATCTCGACGGGCATGGAGTTCATCCTCGAAGACCTGCCCGTCGGCACGCGCGTCATCTACCCGAACGCGCCGACCAAAGGCTTGCCGAACCGCGAGGCCGCAATTCGCTACGCCCTGAACCACCCGCACGACTGCGACCCGCTCTACGCACAGTTGGAGCCGGGCATGAAGGTGACGATAGCGATTGACGACATCTCGATGCCTCTGCCGCCGATGCGGACGCCCGACATCAGGCAGACGGCCCTCGAAATCCTTCTCGACCTCCTGCACGCCAACGGCGTTGACGACGTGCACCTCATCATCGCCATCTCGCTCCACCGGCGCATGACCGAGTGGGAGATCAAGCGGATGGTCGGGCCGAAGGTCTTCGACGAGTTCTGGCCCGACCGTCTTTATAATCACGACGCCGAAGACCCCGAAGGCATGGTCACCATCGGCGAGACGCGACACAAAGAGGTGCTGCGGCTCAACCGCCGAGCCGCCGAGAGCGACCTTCTCATCTACCTCAACTACAACTTCGTCCCCATGAACGGCGGCCACAAGTCCGTCGCCGTCGGCCTCTGCGATTATGAATCCCTGCGCCCGCACCACGAGCCGCAGACAATCCTTGAGTCCGACAGCTACATGGATCCGGCCAACTCCGAGCTGACGCGCAAGATCAACCGCATGGGCAAGCTCGTCGACGAGCATCTCAACGTCTTTCACATCGAGACGACCGTCAACAACCAGATGTTCAAGGGTGAGCTTTCGTTTTTGACGAAGAACGAGGACGAATTCTCGGCCTACGAGCGGATGAAGTATGAGGCCATGCGCTTCTCGATGTCGAAGATGCCGCGCGCCGCGCAGCGCAAGATGTACAACGCGCTCACCTCCGACTACGAGATGATCGCCGTCGAGGCGGGCCGGACAGACCCCGTCCACGAGCGCATCATCGAAAAATCGATGCAGCAATACGTCGTTCCCGTCGACGGCCAGTGCGACATACTCATCTGCCCCATCCCCGAAATCTCGCCCTACAACGTCTACTCGATCTTAAATCCGCTGCTCGTACAGGTGATGGCGCTCGGCTATCACTTCAACATGTACCGCAACAAGCCGCTCCTGAAGAAAGGCGGCGTGCTCATCCTTCACCACCCCTGCTACGACGAGTTCGACCACGTGCAGCACCCCAGCTACATCGAGTTCTTCAACCGCCTCCTGCCCGAAACGCGCGACTCGAAGGTGCTGCGCGAGAAGTACGAGCGCGAGTTCGCCACCAATCCGAGCTACATCGAGATGTACCGCCGCGGCAACGCCTACCACGGCGCGCACCCCTTCTACATGTGGTACTGGGGCGAGAACGGGCGCGCGCACGTCAGCCGCGTCATCGCCGCCGGGGCCGAGAACGCGCACGTCCCCGCCGCGATGGGCTGGGAGCGCGCCGACAACCTGACCGAGGCGATTGCGATGGCCCGCAGCTACATGGGCCGCTCCGCACAGATCACGATGCTCCACCAGCCCGTTATCGCCATCTGCGATATGAGTTAGAATGCCGGCAGCAGAGGTTATAAGCCATGAGCACCACGACGCGCCTGATTACCGCCGACGAACTGCTGACGATGCCCACCTACGTCAACGGCAGCGACCGCCGTTACGAACTCATACGAGGAGAGCTGAAGGTAATATCTCCCACCAAACCCCTTCACGGCATCGTCCGTGCCAGAATCGCCGCGGCGCTTATAAACCTCGTCGAGGCAAACGAACTCGGCATGGCCTTCGGCGCAGAAACGGGCTTCGTCGTCGAACGCGATCCCGACACGGTGCTCGGGGTGGACGCGTCTTTCGTTAGCCGCGAGAAGTTAGCGACGGTCGAGAATTGGGATAAGTTCTTCCCCTTCGCCCCCGACCTCGCCGTCGAGGTGCTGAGTCCAGGCAACATCGTCAAGGAGATTGACGAGAAGGTAGCTTTTTACTTTGCCGCCGGGTCGCGGGCCGTGTGGGTTATTAACCCGAAGCGGCGCACCGCAACCGTTTATACATCGCCTTCGGAGTTTCGTACCTTGGGTGGACAGGACACGCTCGACGGCGGCGACGTTCTGCCTGGTTTTAGTCTTGAGCTTTCAAAGCTGTTCGCGGGTTTGAAGTAGAGCGGGTCTTCGGTTTAGTGAAAGATGAGATTATCGCCCACAGAGATTTATAACGGCAGGAACGTCTTCATCATCGGCGCGACCGGGTTCGTCGGCAAGGTCGCGCTGTCGATGCTGCTCGACCGTTTTCCGGGCGTCGGGCGCGTCTACGTGACGGTGCGCGCGCGCTCGAAGGAGGAATCCGAGACAAGGTTCTGGAACAACGTCATCACCGCCCCGCCGTTTGATCCCGTGCGCGAGCGCTACGGCGCGGCCTTCGAGGACTTCATCCGCGACAAGGTTCGCGTCGTGGGCGGCGACATCGGCGAGGAGCGCCTGGGCTTCACGGAAGATGAGGCGCAAACTGTCGCAAGCGACATTGACGTGCTCATCAACAGCGCGGGCAACGTCACCTTTAACCCGACCCTGGAGAGCGCGCTCCGAACGAACGTCGTCGGCACGCAGAACGTCATCGCCTTCGCCAAGCGGATGCGTCGCCCGGCGCTCGTCCACATCTCGACCTGCTTCGTCGCGGGCAACCGCACCGGGCCTGTCTGGGAGAGCGACCCCGTCCTCGGCTACTTCCCGCGCAAGGAAGAGCTGCCCGGTGTCGAGTTCAACGTCGAGCACGAGATACGCGACTGCGCCAGGCTCGCCGAGCGCGTGCGCGAGGAGGCGCGGGACGCGCTTCAGGTCGCGCGCTTCCGCGAGAGCGCGCGCAAACGTCTCATCGAAGAGGGGCGCGACCCGGACGACCTCGACGCGATGGGGTTGGCCGTTGCGCGCGAGCGAAAGCTCTGGACGCGCGAGCGTCTCACGGAACTCGGCATCGAGCGCGCGACCTTCTGGGGCTGGCCGAATATCTACACCTACACCAAAAGCCTCGGCGAGCAGCTCGTCGCCGGCGAGAAGGATTTAGTGCGCGCCATCGTGCGGCCCTCAATCGTCGAGTCGGCCAAAGAGTTCCCCTTCCCCGGCTGGAACGAGGGTTTTACGACGACCGCGCCGCTCATCTTCATCGCGCTCAAAGGCCAGCAGCAGATTCCCGTCAACGACAAGCTCATCCTCGACATCACGCCCGTCGATCAGGTCGCCGCCGTGATGCTCGCCGTCGCGGCGGAAGCTATCGAGCGCGAGCCGCGACTCGTCTACCAGGCC
>JALZHC010000305.1 GCA_030914105.1 Acidobacteriota bacterium | reverse complement strand
CGCTCGGCCCGCCTCTGAACAGTGCGGATCGGCTCGACGGTTGAGAGCTAACGCTCCAACCTTTAATCTATCGACCCAACCTTTTTTAGAACTGACGCTCCAACCTTTTTGAGAGCTAACGTCCCTGACCCTTTCGCTTCAGGTCTTCCTCGACTGTCTTCTCGTCGCCCTCGGCCTTGCCCGGCGTGCGACCGGGGTCGCCCGTCAGCTCCTTGTTGCCGCCCGGCGCGGTCGTGCTGTCGTGCCCGATTGGCTGTTCGCCACTTCCCTTCTCGTCCGCCATCTCTTCTTACTCCCGAAAGCCTCCACGAACTGAAGGCTTTCTGCCTTCTACCTACTACTTTCTGCTTCCTGCCTTCCGCCTTATCTTCCACCCGACGCGCCGCGCGCCGAAGGCTGGCCCTCGGTCGTGGCGACCTCGCCGGTCTCCATGAGCTGCTTGAAGCGGCCCAGGTCTTCAGTGATCTGCTGTTCGGGGTTCTCGCCGAAGAGCCGCGCGACGAGCGCGCCGAGTTTGCCGCCCGGCGGGTCGTACTTGAGCACGACGCGCACGACCGTCCCGCGACCGCCCGCAGCCGGCTCGAAGTGTACCGAGCCTGCGCTCGCCACGTCCGCGCCTTCGAGGGTGCGCCAGGCGATCATCTCGCCTTCCTTCTCGTTGTAGATTTCCGCGTCCCACTCGACCGTCGAGCCGGCAGGGGCTTTCGCAGTCCAGTGCGAGCGGCCCGCGCCCGTCTCGGTGACAGACTCCAGGTGGTTCATGAAGCGCGGCAGGTTCTCGAAGTTGCGCCAGAAGCGATAGAGTTCTTCGGGCGGGCGGTTGATGGTCACGCTCTTCTCCAGCTTGATGCCTCGGCCCGCGGGCACGCTCACGTTCTCGCTGTTGCGCAAGGACGCGTCGTCCGCAGTGCTGAAGCCCATCGCCTCGTACATGTTGCAGTGGCCCGAAAACCCCCTCTGCACGAGCGCCGCGCCGACGAGCGCCAAAGCTATCCCGCCCAAACTCCCGCGCGTGATCCCGTAGAGCGCCAGCGCCCCGCCGCCGATGGCCGAAGCCCAGCGCTCCGTCTGGCCGACGTTCACAGACGCGCCCTGCCGCTCGCCGCCGTCGGCCTCGTCCGTCGCCTGCACGCCGCCCGTCAAAGCCTGTCCGCTGTTTGTTAACGCCTGACCCGCATTCGTCAATGTCTCTTCACTCGCTGCCATCCTTATCTTCACCTCCCCGCGAAACGTTTTTCGGACACCGCGGCCACGGGACAGACTCCGGCCTGTCCGAAAACTACCCGTCCCCGACCGTGTTCAATGAAAGATAGACAAACCCCGTGCCGCCTCGCGTCGGGCGAACTGACTGCTTTGAGTTTCGGGTGAGGAAGTTTTTAAGGATTGAAAGTCGGGGCGAGAGGATTTGAACCACCGGCCTCTCGGCCCCGAACCAAAAGCCCCCGCAAAACTTAAACCGTTGATTTTCAAGCGAGGCGCAGCCTCGCTTGAAATCGGCCAATTTTTACTTCTTTTTATCTGCTTTCACGCCGGCGCAGCCCTCTTTCGTTTTTTCCTGCCCCCAATATGCCCCATCCCGCCGACGGGTTTCCGCAAGGCCCCGACCCGGCCTACGGCCCTCTGTTCCTGTTTTATCCCTCGACCTCCTTGACTATCGCCGCGGCGATGATACTACCCATCGGCGTGGGTTCGGGATCGTTCTGGTGCTGTACTGCGTTGACCGCCCAATCCGCGAGATTCACTCGGCCGGGCTGAAAGACCATCATGTGCGTCGAGCCGCCGAACTCGAAGTGGCCGATCTCGGTGCCGCGGGTGACGCTGACGGGTTCAGAGCCTTCGCCGACGATGAAATTGGGCTTGATGACACACGTCGACACCTCGACCATCCCGATGCAGATGAGCGCGACGTAGCCGCATAATTTGTGCTCGAAGACGAAGATGGCGCGGGCGGCGACGTGGCCGAGGTACGGCTGCGATTCGGTGCCCTCCCAAGTGCCAGGGTCCTCGCCTTGTCCCGGGCGTTGCGCGAAGTATGTTCCCGGCTGCACCCATGAGCGCACGATGGTGCCGTCGAGCGGCGCCTGCCAGCGGTGGTAATGCGTCGCGGAGAGGAAGCCCTGGTAGAGCTGGCCGCCTACGAAGAGCTCCGCCCACTTCTCCTGCCCCCCGAAGAGGTCGAGCAGTGAATAGTTGACATCCTTGACCCAGAACTCGGTCTCAAGCGCGACGTTGTTCTCGTATTGCCACGGCGTGGTCTCACAGCCGATGTCAATATCGGTGTTCGGGTCCCCCTGGAACGGGCGCGCGCCGGGCACGAACTTCCGGATGAAAAATGAGTTCCACGAGTCAAAGCCATACCCCGGCTTGCTGGGGTCGTGCACCATCTGGTTCCACACGCCCGCCGCCCATGCGGCCTGAGAAATCCACGACCCCTCCTTCTCGGGGTCGTTGATGTCGAGCTTGTCGAGCGAGTCGCTGCTCTTGAGGAACGTGTTCCACGCGTTGAGAACCTTCTTGAATTGCAGGTTGAACGTCGTGTCGTGGAACAACGCGGCGCCGGCCTCCGTGCCCATCGCAACCGCCAGGAGGCCGTTCATCGGAGTGCCGACCTGGACCGTCGTGTTGAAGGAAGGGGAGGTCGTGATGATCTCGTTGAGAAGCTCGAAGAGGCAGTCGTAGTCTTCAATCCAGATAACGTCGCCGTCCCCCTCGATCTCCTTCTTGGTCTTGGGGTCGAGCCCAGCGACGAAGGCGTTCGCCTGGTTGATCATCGACGTGACCCACATGCGGTACACGCTGTGCGTGGTCACCCAGTCCTTGAATGCCGCCACCTCCGGGCGCATCGGGGTGAGTGTGCCGGCCTTTTTCTTCGCGGCAATGTAGTCGCGGAGTGGGATCAGGAACTTGGCGGTCGCCCACACGCGGTTGGGAACCCAGAAGCCCATCTGGATGGGGCCAGCCTTGTCGAGCCTGAGGAGGCTGGACTTGCTTCCTTCAACGCGCGCCCTCTGCGGACGTCCGGGGTTTGAGGCTTGGTCATTAGATTGAGTCATTTTCTCTCCTTTGAATTGAGGTGGCCTCTAAGAAGTGAGAGATACCTGTGCCGCCGGTTTCGTTCCTCAAACCGGGCTACGGCCCTCTCCCTAGTGCCTAACTTCCGGCACCACGCGCCGCCAATATTGTTAACAGTGATGTGAGACCGACGGAACACCCGCCAGCAGGTACCCTCTTGAGGGCGTGAAGAATACTACCCCGGTGAAAGGGTGTCAACGGCTTTCTCCTCCTCCGCTCTCAGGCAGCGCAGCAGCTTATGGAGCGCCTTCTGGGAGGAGTGTGAGCTTGGCCTGAGATATCTCGGCGGGCCCTCCCCGGGTTATACACGCTGAGGGTGACGCCCCACCTCACCTGGTCTCCAGTGATAGGGAATATTTTTCCGCCGCCACTGAAGAAGATAACGCAGGGTTTATGCGGGCCCGAAGCTGGCCGTAATGCAGAAATGAATTCCCTGCCCCAACTATGCCCCGAAAGGAAAAACGGCCGCTCCCGCGAGCGACCGTAAACCCTGATAACAGAAGTCGGGGCGAGAGGATTCGACCCGCGAATTACTTCCAGTCTTCGTAATGCTCAATTTGGTGACAGTTAGAACAAAGAACGGTGCACTTCTGAATCTCTCTTTTCATCGTTTCAATGGAAAAGCCGCTGCGAATCATATCTGCCACGTTGAAATCTTTCTCACCGCGCTCGTGATGGTGGAACTCTAACGCGCGGTAGTCAGCAAACCCGCAATGCTCACAAGCTAGACTCTTTTTGTAATCAGCAAGCCAGGAGCGAAGTCTGCCCCTCCTTTGATTGGTTACTGCCCGCTTGCACTTCTGACACTTCCGCCTGCGATAGATTTTGCCGGCGACTACATTGCAGACCTCAAAGGCTTCGTCAGGTTGTTCTCTTTGACATGAGGTGCAGGTCTTCACTTGAAAAGTGAAAGTCGGGGCGAGTGGATTCGAACCACCGACCTCTCGGTCCCGAACCGAGCGCTCTACCAGGCTGAGCCACGCCCCGACAAGAAACCAAATTGTGAAAGCATTCTAAGTGTCGCGCTCGCCGCTGTCAAACAGGCCGCCCGACTCGCGTGCCTGCGGCGCGGTGCGTTTTACTGTCGCGGCTCGCTTCAGTCTTCTTGCGGGCGCGAGTGTTTGAGGTGACGCCAGATCCACCAGGCCGCGCCAAGGAGTATGACGACGCCGATGAGGAAGTCGAAGCGGTGGAACCAGGACTTGAGCGCCTCGTTCTTGTCCCACTGCTCGCCGAGCACCTGGCCGACGTAAGCGAGGCCGAGGCACCAGGGCAGCGAGCCGAGGAAGGTGTAGAGGGTGAAGCGCGCGAGGTTCATGCGCGCCACTCCGGCGGGGAAGGCGATGAAGGTGCGGACGACCGGCAGCAGTCGGCTGGCGAAGACGATGGCCTCGCCGTAGCGCGCGAACCAGCGGTCTGCGAGGTCGAGGTCGTGGTGCGAGATGAGGACGAAGCGACCGTACTTCTCGATGAAGGGCCGCCCGCCGTACATGCCCGCCCAGTAGGCGGCGAGCGAGCCGACGACACAGCCGACAGCGCCCGCGAGGCCCACGGCCCAGAGGTTGAACTGCCCCGTGTGCACGAGGTAGCCCGAAAAGGGCATGATGACTTCGGACGGAAGAGGAATGCACGCCGACTCAATCGCCATCAGCAGCACGATGCCCGCGTAGCCGAGCGCCGAGATCGTCGCCACGATGAAGGCGGAAAGGATTTCGATTATTTTAGCGACCAAGCAGTCACTCCTGAAAGCAGAGGTCAGAGGATGGAGGTCAGAGGTCAGTAGTTGTGCGCTTGCCGCGACGAGCAGTCAAAACTGAGTTTGGTTTTAACTGACCTCTGACCTCCGACCTCTAACCTCTAAGTTTCGTTCCAGCCGTAGCGTCCGATGAGCGGGACGAAGGCGCAGGGGCCGTGCTCTTCGCGTCGATGGCCTTCTTCGGTGCGGACGACGCGGACGAGTTGCTGCGACTCGCGCACTGAGCCGACGGGGATGACGAGGCGTCCGCCGACCTTCAGTTGGGCAAGCAGAGGCTCCGGCACCGAGGGGCCGCCGGCGGCGACGAGTACGGCGTCGTAGGGCGCGTGCGCGGCCCAACCCATGGTGCCGTCGAAGCACTTGACCGTGGCGTTGTAGATGCCGAGGCTTCGGATGCGCGCCTGCGCCTCGCGCGCCAGCTCCGCGATGCGCTCGATTGCGTAGACCTGTCCGGCGACGCGCGCGAGCACTGCGGTCTGGTAGCCGGAGCCTGCGCCGATTTCGAGCACGCGGCTCGACTTGTCTGCTTCCAGAAGCTCGGTCATGCGCGCGACGATGTAGGGCTGCGAGATGGTCTGGCTGGCGTTGATCGGGAGCG
>JALZHC010000304.1 GCA_030914105.1 Acidobacteriota bacterium | reverse complement strand
CGCGTAGGACGTGATGACGGGCAGCGCAATCGTCGAGTCAACGTAGCAGACGACGGCGTCGGGCAGGCGTTCGGGGTCAACCTTGCCCCAGGAGACGGCCTCGCCCGGCGTCGCGCCGGAAAGTCCGCCCGTGTCGGGCCGCGCGTCCGTGACTTGCAGGAAGTAGTCGTGGCCGCGCTCGTCTATGCCTAAGACTTCCTGAATCTGCGGCTCGGTCTGGAGCATGAAGTTTTTGGGCGAGCCGCCGCCGAGGATGAAGACCGCCGACTTGCCGCCGTGCTTATGCCCGCGGTCGCCGCGCCCGTGGATTGCCCCGCGCTTGGCGGCCAGAACAATGGCGGCGGTCTCGTTCACATCTGCCGAAGGGTCGAAGGCGAGCTTGTTTCCTTGCAGGGCCTTCGCCGCGACGTTCATGCCGATGGACGAGTCGCCGGGGCTTGAGGTGTAGACCGGCACGCCCAGCTCGTACGCGGCGGCAAGAAACGACTTATTCTCAAGTCCGAGTTTGCGCTCGCGCTCCAGCACATACTTGCCGCAGAGGTTGTGGAACTCGGCGGTGGACATCGCGCGCTGAAACTCCTCGCCCTCGATGAGGCGTCGGAAGAACTCGTCCGTGTCGAGCAGAACCGAGTAGTCGAAGAAGATGTCGTAGATGCGCACGACCTCTTCGTCGCGGAGCACGATGTCGGAGACGGCAGACGAGCCCTGGTGGAGTGACAGCCCGATGCCGAAGTGCGTGTCGTGGTAGAGGTTCGCGCCCGTCGTAATGACCCAGTCCACGAAGCCGGCGCGCATGAGCGGGATGAGCGCAGAGATGCCCAGGCCCGCCGGCGTCAAAGCGCCCGTGACCGAGAGGCCGACGGTCACGTCCGGCTCCAGCATCTTCAGCGCGAAGAGCTGGCAAGCCTCGCGCAGACGCGCCGCGTTGTAGGCCAGAAACGTCTCGTCAACCAGGTCGGCCAACGCCTCGCCGCCCGTGATGGGCCGCGGGTCAATGCGCCGGCCCGAAAGGTATTTGCTCTTCTTCTTCGCCATTCTTCCCCAATCTGATGCAGACGATTAACGTCTAGGTAGACTATGGTGCTATTTGATTGCGTAGCTTGCGCCTCTTATTCATTCGTTCAAGATAATCCATATCTCTAATGCCCTTGCTGCCGTTGCAGAACCTACACAGTAATTGAAGGTTCTCTAACTCTGAGAAGCCGCCATCGCATAACGGTAGTATGTGGTCTATTACTAAATTTTCAACTGACCCGCAGGCTTGACAGAATAATCCGTCGCGTTTTTCCAAAGCTAAAATAAATTCCTTGCGCTTTGAGGCTATGATTTTTCTTTGGGCTTTAACGTGCTTATCAACTTCGGCTTTCCGTGCGGCTCTCTCTAAACAATAAGTTTCGTAATCGCGGATAATACCTAGCGCAACAGCATATAGCTCTGAGTCTTTTGCACCTTCTTCAATCCGATCTCTAAATTTATTAGCCTGCTTTAAAGAACGAAATGCGCCGGCATTAAAAATGCCACACCCACGGGTATAAACTATCCAAGCTTCATAATTATAATATTTGACTGCGATCTTATGACCCATGACATACGTTCGAAGCAGTGTATAGGCTGCTTCTATTGGGAAAACATCTCCCTCGTCCAGCTTTGCCCCCCATTTTTCGACTTGAGTTTTTCTCCAAGCATCTACCCTATTAATGTAGGTTACCTTTGATAAAGGCAACGGATACTTCTTAGGGAATAACTCTGCACGTTCGGCCTCCGACATCTCCATCATCATCCATGAGCCATCAATAACTGTTTCATAGGCATCAGGGTGGAGTTCTAATAATCCTCTCAATGCCCTATTCGAAATTTGACCTTGCCCGCTAACAGCCGCCCGAAAATCAGTAATTGAAATTCCTAACGCTCTCGCTGCTGAAATCATACTGCCGTAGTAAAGCCACGCGACGCGAAAATCTAAACCTCTAACCGAATCGTAGTAGGATAGAACTTGAGAAGCTCTCCGCAGAAGTTCCTTAACCTCGGTTACTACATCAAGCGATTCTTTCATAATAAAACCATCCGCAATAATAACTATCTGATTCGGCCTGCCCTCATCTGTCCGCGTAGGAAATGCTGACCAACTTCCAACTGCCCTCGTGCTTAAAGACCTTGTCGTTGCCGCAGCCGACGCAGCGGATTTCGAGGTGGCGCTCGTCCTTCCAGCCCAGATAAACGGTCTGGTGGCCCGCGACGGTGAAGACCTCGCCGTCTTTAATCACGCCGCCCGCGTCCGGCTGGAACTTCTCTTCGCGCTGGCGTAGGTTGACGTGCGTCATCTCCTCCGCGCGCAGGCCGCAGTCGCGTACGTAGATGGTGGCGACGATGTAGCCTTCCGGCGATGCCCTGTCAACGACGAAGCGCTCGTCGCAGCCGCCGCCGCACCCCGCCAACGCGAGCGCCGCCAGCAGCACCGCGCAGACAGCCGCGAGCGCACGCGACCTCGGTAATCTCTCCGCCAGCTTCATGCCGCGTTCCCTTCCACACCGTCGCCCTCGCCCGCCTGCGTGCGGCGCAGGCGCAGGCGGCCTATGCGGCGCTCGTCTGCTTCCAGGACCTCCACGTCGAGGCCGCGCAGGTTCAGGCGCGTGCCGGGCGTCGGGACTCGGCCCGCCTCGTCAATCACCAGCCCGGCGATGGTCGTGAAGTCATCGTCCTCGATTTCGAGGTCGAAGAGCTGCTCGATTTTGCCGACCTCGGTCGAGCCGAGCACGTCGTAGGAGCCGTCTTCCGCCGGGACGATCTCGTCGGCCTCGCCGCTCTCCGTGTCCTCGTCCTCAATCTCGCCGACGATCTCTTCGAGTATGTCCTCGACGGTCAGCAGTCCCGCCAGTCCGCCATACTCGTCAATCACGAGCGCGAGCTGCACGTGCGCCTTCTGCATCTCTTCGAGCAGCTCGTCCACAGACTTCGTTTCGGGAACGAAGTAGGCCTGCCGCAGCAGCGGCTCGATGCCTTCGTCCTCGCGCCCCTCGGCCCAGTAGGTCAGAAGGTCTCGGACGTAGATGATGCCGACCACATCCTCTATCTGCTCGCGGTAGACGGGCAGGCGCGAATACTTCGATTCGACCATCAGGTCGCGCGCCTCGCGCACGCTCGCGGTAGACGGCAGCGCGACGATGTCCGTGCGCGGCGTCATCACCTCGCCGGCGCGCGTCTCGCCGAACTCGATGATGTTCTGGATCAGCTCGCCCTCTTCGCCTTCGAGGATGCCCTCCTCCTGGCCCACGTCTATCAGAGCCTGCAGGTCGCCGCCGTCGTCGTCCTCCTCCTCCTCCGGGCCTTCGCTGCCGGCCTGCGTCAGGTGCACGTCAGCGCCGCGCCGCGCGCGCCGCTCGGCGACGGTCATCCGCGGCGCGACGACAAGCGAGAGCGTGCCGTAGAGCGGCCTGTAGAACGGCAGCAGCGCGAGCAGCGTCCGCTCAGGGTTGCGGGCCGAGAGCAGTCGCGGGATGAACTGCCGGAAGACGACCGTCAGCGCCAGCGCGATGAAGAAGGCGAAGAGCAGGAACCGCCGCTCGCCCCCGAAGAGCTGGTATGAAACCGACGTGACGAGCACGACATCCGCGACCAGCAGCACGTGTATGACCGCGTTCAGAGTGAAGCGGAAGCGCGGTCGGTTCTCAAGCACGCGGTCGAGGAAGACGATCGTCCTACCGGGCCGCTGCTCGCGCTCCCCGGTCAGACGCCGCAGGCCCACGTCGCTAATCTGCCCGAACGCCGCGTCAATCGTGGCGAGGAACGCCAGCGCGACCAGCAGCAGACATGCGACGCCGATTTCGACCTCAATGCCCATAGAACGCCGTAAATCGTAAATCGTAAATCGTAAATAGACAAACCGTTTTCCTATTCACGATTTACGATTCACGATTTACTAATTTATATTCCAAGACGGCGGCGCAAGTTTAGTTCGAGCGCGTTCATCTCGCCTCGGTCGGTCTCATGGTCGTAGCCGCACAGGTGCAGAAGGCCGTGCAGGATTAACTGCGCCACCTCGCCCTCGAACTCCAACCCGTGCTCCGACGCCTGCCGCGCCGCCTGCTCGACCGAAACGACCACGTCGCCCAGACTCAACCCTTCGTCTCTCTCGAACTCCTCCTGCTCAGACGGAAACGACAAAACGTCCGTCGTCCCCTGCTTTCCACGCCAACGCCGGTTCAACCCACGCATCATCCTGTCCGACACGAACACAACCGTCACGCCCGCGCCCTTCGCCGGCACAACCTTCAGAGCTTTCTCCGTAAACGCACGCCAGCGCCCGCAATCAATCTTCATCTTCCGCTGGCGGCTGACGACTTCAATCATAAAGACAGTGATGAGTGATGAGTGATGAGCGATAAGATAAGGCCGCCGCTGCTTCTTATCGCTCATCACTCATCACTCATCACTCCTAAATCTGGCTCTTGTTCGTGTGCGCCTCGTAGGCTTTGATGATGAGTTGGACGAGGCGGTGGCGCACCACGTCTTTCTCGTTGAAGTAGACGAACTCGATGCCTTCGACCTTCGAGAGCACGCGCTCGGCCTCGATGAGGCCGCTGCGTTTCCCCGTGGGCAGGTCGATCTGCGTCACGTCGCCGGTGATGACCGCCTTCGAGCCGAAGCCGATGCGCGTCAAGGCCATCTTCATCTGCTCGCTCGTCGTGTTCTGCGCCTCGTCGAGGATGATGAAGGCGTCCTGCAAGGTTCTGCCGCGCATGAAGGCGAGCGGCGCGACCTCGATGATGCGCTTCTCAAGCATCTTCGAGACGCGCTCGGCGTCCATGAGGTCGAAGAGCGAGTCGTAGAGCGGGCGCAGGTACGGGTCAACCTTCTCCTGAAGGTCGCCGGGCAGAAAGCCCAGACGCTCGCCGGCCTCGACCGCCGGGCGCGCGAGCACGATGCGGCTCACCTGCTTTTGCACCAGCGCCTGCACGGCCATCGCCACCGCCAGATAAGTTTTTCCGGTGCCGGCGACGCCGATGCCGAAGACGACGTCGTTGTTCTGAATCGCCTCGATGTAGCGTCGCTGGTTGGCGGACTTGGGCGCGACCTGTTTCTTGCCGGCGGGGTTGAAGCGCGCCTTCGTGAAGTAGTCGCGCAGAGAGTAGGCGCGGTCTTCGGCGATCTGTGCGAAGGCCTCGCGCAGCTCGCGGTCGGTGAAGTTCTTGCCCTCTCGGAAGAGGGCGGCGAAGTCCTCGATGATGCGCTCGGCGGTCTCGACGTCCGCCGGGTCGCCGTCGAGCGTCAGGTCTTGGCCGCGCGCGTCAACGCGCACGTCGAGGAGCGATTCGAGGTACTTGATGTTCTGGTCGTGGACGCCGAACAGCGTCTCGACGGCTCTCGGCGGAAGCTCAATCTTCTTCAAGAGGCGCTCTCTTCTCCTTCTCGCGGGGGCGCTCGACGGGGCCGCGAAGGGAATTGATG
>JALZHC010000882.1 GCA_030914105.1 Acidobacteriota bacterium | reverse complement strand
GCGGTGTACTCATCAAAGATGCTCCGGAGTGTGACGCTGGTCGTGAGTTTAACTTGAGGCGAAGCGGGCGGGACTGCCCCGTGGGAGCGCGGAACTTTTCCGCCGTCCCCTCTGTCTAAGATGACAGATGGGCGCGCGGCTTGGCAAGAAGTTTTTGCCGCGCGGGCGGCGCGGCGCGAAACTCCCGTTAAAAGTTGTAACTGAAATGACACCGGATGTGCAAACAACCGTGCCCGCTTCGGCGTACATCAGAATGAAGGCAAGGCGCTGCGGCGCGCGCAGCCGTGGGTGGTCGGTCGGCGCGGCGCGAGCCGAACTTAAGGGGAAGGAGGGGCAAACCAGATGGCAACCTATCGTGACCCGGTGAGAGTCTTCGCCCCCCTGGAGATCATCGAGCGGCTTCTGGAGATTCGCGCGGAGGCGGGCTACACGCCGGCCATCTTCATGCACGAGACCGACGACCTCGTGGCCTACTTCGACGCCTACGGCTTCGACGTTTACAGCTTCGATGACGTCGAGGCCGAGTTCCGCTACGGCAAGTACCGCGCGCCCCTCGCCCCCGGCGGCGACCACGCGCACGAGTCGGCGACGACACACTGAGGGGACGGAAGGCAGTAGGCAGAAGGCAGTCAGGCACGCTGACGCCGAACGCTACGTTCGAAACATAGAAGGCAGTCAGGAGTGGTTTGCATCCTGACTGCCTTCTGCTTTCTGCCTACTGCCTTCTGCTTTTCAGAGTGCTTTGATAATGACGAAGGTCACGTCGTCGGTCGCGCCGCGCCCGCCCGTCCACTCGAAGATTTCGTTGTAGATGAAGTCAATCATCTCGCGCGCGCGCCGGTCGCGGCTCGCCTGGACGGCTTTCAGGAGCCGCTCGCGCCCGTACTCTTCGCCGTCGGGGCTTGTAGCCTCGGTCGCGCCGTCGGTGTAGAGGACGAGTATCTGGCCGGAGTCAATCGGCAGGTAGTATTCGTAGTAGCGCGTGTCGCGGAAGAGGCCTAAGGGGAGGCCGCCGCGCTCGATGAAGCGGTGTGTGCCGTTAGCGTCGAGAACGAGCGGCGGGTTGTGGCCGGCGTTGACGAAGGCGAGCGTGCGGTTCGTCGCGTCGAGCATCCCGTAGAAGGCCGTGACGAACTGGTGCGGCTCGATTGACTCCCACAAAAGATAGTTGACCTTCGCCATGCCGACGTTCGGCGCGTAGCCGATGTGGATGGCCGCGCGAAGAGAGGCGCGCAGGAAGGACATCAGGAGCGACGCCGGCACGCCCTTCCCCGACACGTCGGCGATGACGAGGCCGAGGTGGTCGTCGTAGGGCTTGACGAAGTCGTAGTAGTCGCCGGAGACCTCTTCGGTCGAGAAGTTATAGGCCGAGATGTCGAAGCCTTCGAGTTCGGGGTCGCGCTCCGGCAGCAGCGCGAGCTGCACCTGACGGGCGACTTCGAGCTGCGCTTCGAGGCGCTTCTTCTCGACCAGCTGCTCGTGCAGCATCGCCTTCTCGATGCTGATGGCGACCTGCGAAGCCTGGAGCATCAAGACCTGCCGGTCGTCTTCGGTGTAGGCGTCGAGGTCGTCCGATTCGAGGTCGAAGACGCCGATAACCTCGTCGTTCGAGATGATGGGCGCCACTAGCTCGGAGCGCGTCTCGTGCCGCGCGTTGACGTAGCGCGCATCCTTGCGCACGTCGGGCACGATGATGGCCTCGCCCGTCTGCGCGACGTAGCCGATCAGCCCCTCGCCGAGTTTGAGCCGCAGCTCCATCAGCTCTTCGAGGTCGTAGCCGCGCACGGCCTCCGCGTGGAAGATGAGCGAGGAGGTGCCGCCCTCGCTGATGTGCGGGTCGCGGCGGATGATGTAGATGCCCGCGGCATCGTAAGGGAGCAGCGAGTGGAGCGTGTCCATCACCTGCGCGAGCACCTCTTCGAGGTTGAGCGAGCGGCTGATCTTCCGCGTGATCTCCAGCAGCAGGCGCAGCTTCTCCGCCACGCTCAAGCCCGACGCGGGCACGCTCATGTCTGCGGTCTCTTCGGCCATAAGGGAGAGATTATAAAGTAGACAGTAGCCAGTAGTCAGTAGCCTGTAGACGCTCCGCGCCGCGTGCGCCGGCGCTGACACCGCGGCAGCCCGCCTGAGAAAGCCTTCCTACTGACTACTGGCTATTGCCTCCTCCGTCAACAACTCCAGCTCCAGCGCGGCGGCGGGGTTGTGGCGGAAGAAGTCGTTGACGTCTGCGGGGAGGTTGATGACTGAGAGGCGGAGGCCGCGCGCGGCGAACAGCTCGCGGTAG
>JALZHC010000881.1 GCA_030914105.1 Acidobacteriota bacterium | reverse complement strand
GGTCGCCGCCGAAGGCGACGGCGATGCGGAAGTCGAGGAAGAGGACGAGGGCGACGAAGAGTAACCTTCCGTCCTGACTCAAACAATAAAGACCGGCGGGGCCGTGAAGGCGCGCGCCGGTCTTTTCTTTTGTAACTTATAAGCGAAAACTCGAACCGGACACTTGAGTTCTTTTGTGTGTAGGGTCATTGTCACTATGCGACAGCAATCGCGGACAATGACCCTCAGCTTTGGATATAACTCAGACAACTGTCGGTGACGGCCAACAGCATAAATACAGCAATAGGGCCGGGCGTCGTGGCAGTACCTTATTGGTTCGTGTGATGGTAGACGCCGCGCAGTGTGATGGGAAGTGCTTGACACCTTACTTGTAAGTGGCTATAAGCTCATCACCCCGACAATGATTTGCTTGAAAGTCGTAGCGTTCACTGCAATCTCTTAACTAACGTCGGCTCGTAACCTTTACCGTGCGGAGAGGTAAATCCTCTCAACTTAATCCGTTAACCTCAAGCTCTCTCGGAAAAGTAAAAAGGGATATGTTACTTATGCACAAAAGCTTGAAAGCCCTCTTGGCATGTTCCATCGTACTTACCGTTTCTATTGCCGTAACAGGCTTACGCAGGAAGACCTCAGCCATACAATCCGGCGACAAACAAAGTGCGGTAGACGAGAGCCAGTTCCCTATCGCCGAGGAGTCGGAACCGGAACCATCGGACGCGGAGAAGCCGCGCAATCGCAGACGGTTCGGGTGCATTTAAAAGTCGGCCCGGCACACAGGAGCACGAAAGCTAAGGCTTCCGCGCTGGCGAAGAATTATTCCTCGAAGGGTGGACGCTTTTCCGTCCGTCTCTCGCTTTAAGAGGTGTCGGTCAAAGTTATTCGCTTGATGCCCCGCGCGCGGGAGTGGATTCGCGCGCGTCTCACCTCATTTTCACGCTGGCGTGAACCGCGCTCGCGCCAGCCTTAGATAGCTCGCCGCGCGCGGCAGCCCGTTTCCGGGTCGCCACGGCGGGAGGCCGCGCCGGCGATTCTTTAAAGCCAAGACGTAGTGTGTCACCCACGCGCCTCCGGACTCTCCTGACGCTGGTCAGCCCAGAGCCGGAGACCAACCCGCTCGACGCTCACCACACACCTTAAGGAGGTGAACAAATGCTGCCTACAATACCCCGCCGCCTGATCGGATACGGCGCTTACAACCTCTGCTTCGACACGCTGCTCGGCAGGCGCACCAACGACCCGCGCGAGCCGAACCTTTTCCAGCGCATGCGCGCCGAAGGCTGGCCCGTCAACCTTGTGAAGGTCATCGTCTTCCGCAACGCCGGCATCGAGGGCCTCACGCCGCAGGCGTTCCCCGGTCGAAGGGTCACGCTCTACGACTCAAACCGCGAGATCAACGAAGCGTTCCTGGTGAACCTCGGTGCCCTCGTTGACGCCGCCGCCGCGGTCAGCCCGAAGTTCTACGTGCAGGTCTGCATACACAACTACCACGCCGTCAAGTACCTCGCGGAGCAGCCGGAGAACGCCCCGCTGGTGCTCCAGCCGAACTTCGGCGACTTTCTCGTCCACCGGCTGCGTAAGTTCTTCAGCCCCTCGCTCGACGCACGCAGCCACGCGCAAAAACAGCTCGTGGCCGCGCTCGGCCAGACGCTGAAGGGCAAGACCAACGTCCTGTGGGAGCTTGCGAACGAGGTGCGGATTGATGGGCATCACGAGGCAGGCGAGGACGCGGAGGCACACAACGACAACAGCAACCTCGTCGGCTGGCTTTCGCAGATGCGCCAGGCGCTCATCGACAACACCGGCCCGGACATACACGTCACGACCAGCACCGGCTACTACATGCAGCAGAACACGGGCGAGATTCTGAACGAGCAGATCACGATGCGGCATCTGCCCGTCACCTTCTTCGACTTCCACAGCGGCCAGTGGGATTTTCCGTTCGAGGGCAACCCGCCCAGGCAGGTCGAGGACTACCAGTTCGGCATCCGCACCTCGAAGGAGCGCGCGGCCGCCTACAACCCGAACGCCTTCCTCATCATTAACGACGACGGGCTGCATGACGACCACCGCACCGCACCCAACATCGGCCAGTGGTCTCTCGCGGCCTTCCAGCGCGGCCTGCACTACTCAACCAAGTCGCCCTACCCGCCCGCCAAAGACCTCTCCTCGCAAGTTCTACAGGCGCTCAAGGCCTCGAACAACAGCGTCCCGTAAGGGCCGCTTCAAGACTTTAGTTAAGTCGTCGCGGGCGGCGCGCGCAGGCACGAAAGGGTCAGCCCGTCTGCC
>JALZHC010000303.1 GCA_030914105.1 Acidobacteriota bacterium | reverse complement strand
AACCGCTGGCTCCTCGGTCGCCAACGACCGCCACCAGGGCTTCGCCGACGCCATCAAGGCTTATCCCGACATGAAAATCATCGCCGCGCAGGACGGCAACTTCACGCGCGCCCAGGGGCAGAACGTAATGCAGAACCTCATCCAGGCTCACGGGCATTCAATCACCGTCGTCTACGCGCACAACGACGAGATGGCGCTCGGCGCGGTGCAGGCACTCAAAGCCGCCGGGATGAATCCCGGCAAGGACGTGATCGTTCTTTCCGTTGACGGCGAGCGTGCCGCGCTCGAAGCGATAGTCAGCGGCGACATGAACGCCACGGTCGAGTGCAACCCGCGCTTCGGCCCCATCGCCTTCGACACGCTGGAGAAGTTCAAGCGCGGCGAGAAGCTCCCGCCCAAGATCATCAACCAGGATCGCTTCTTCGATAAGACGAACGCCGCGCAATTCGTCGGCGAAGCATTTTGAAAGCGGGTTCTGGGTGCTGGGTTTATCGCGGCAGGGATGCGCGACCTCCGGCACTCAAATACCAACACCCAAAACCCAGCACCCAAAACCCATGTCTCAACAGCCGCTCCTCCGCATGGAGGGAATCCGCAAACTCTTTTCGGGCGTCGTGGCGCTCGACGGCGTTGACTTCCAGCTTGAGCGCGGCGAGGTGCACGCGCTCGTCGGCGAGAACGGCGCGGGCAAGTCGACGCTCATCAAAATCATGACGGGCGCTTACCGCCGCGACGGCGGGCGCGTGGCTTTAGAAGGGCGCGAGGTCAACTTCCGCTCGCCGGAGGACGCGCAAGCCGAGGGCGTCGTCGCCGTCTATCAGGAAGTCAACCTCCTGACCTACCGCACCGTGGCCGAGAACATCTTTCTGGGGCGCGAGCCGCGCCGCCTCGGCCTCATCGACTGGAAGAGGATGAACTCGGACGCCGACACACTCCTCCGGCGGCTCGGATTAGAGATCGACCCGCGCGCCACACTCGGCACGCTCAACATCGCGCTCCGGCAGATGGTGGCGATTGCGCGCGGCGTCTCGTTCGGCGCGAAGGTCGTCGTCTTGGACGAGCCGACCAGCT
Source organism: Acidobacteriota bacterium (assembly GCA_030914105.1). GTDB lineage: Bacteria > Acidobacteriota > Blastocatellia > Pyrinomonadales > Pyrinomonadaceae > QHXN01. Next base: position 4,383 of record JALZHC010000303.1, on the reverse strand, counting down.
CGCTCACCGAACACGAGGTCGCAATCCTCTACGACGTGATCCGTCGCCTGAAGGCGGAAGGCGTCGGCGTCGTCTACATCAGCCACCGCTTCGACGAGCTGTACACGGTCTGCGACCGCGTGACCGTCCTGCGCGACGGCCATGTGGTCGCCACGCGCTCGCTCGCGGGGCTTGAGAAGATTGACCTCGTCTGCCTGATGCTCGGCAAGCGGCGCGACGAGTTGCAGCGACAGGGCGCGACCGCCTTCGGCGAGCACCACGCGCGGGCCGAAGAGCGAGAGGCCGCGCCGCTTTTGCGCGCCGAGAACCTGACGCGCGGGCGCAGGCTCGACCACGTGACCGTCGAGGCCACGCGCGGCGAGATTGTCGGCATGGCCGGCCTGCTCGGCTCTGGCCGCACGGAGACGGCGCGCGCCATCTTCGGCGCGGACGCGGTTGACGAAGGGCGCGTCTACCTCGAAGGCCAGCCGCTCAGCCTTCGCTCGCCGGGCGACGCGATTGAAGCGGGCCTCGCCTTCCTCACCGAAGACCGAAAGGCCGAGGGCATCATCCCCGAACTCTCCGTGCGCGAGAACCTGACGCTGGCGGCTTTGCCGGAGATGACGAGAATGGGCGTGGTCTCGCGCGCGCGTCAGAACGAGGTGGTCGAAAGTTACATGCGGCGGCTCGGCATCAAGGCTTCGAGCGCGGAGCAGAAAATCCGCGAGCTTTCGGGCGGCAACCAGCAGAAGGTTCTGCTCGCGCGCTGGCTCTGCAAGCACCCGAAATTCCTCATCCTCGACGAGCCGACGCGCGGCATAGACGTGGGCGCGAAGGGCGAAATCCAGTCGCTCATCAACGAGCTGGCCGCGTCGGGCCTGGGCGTTCTGATGATCTCCTCGGAGCTTGAAGAGCTGGTCGAGGGCAGCAGCCGGGTCGTCGTCATGCGCGACGGGCGCTCGGTCGCGGAGCTGCGCGGCGCAGAGATTTCGCAGGAGCAGATCATTCACGCGATGGCCGAGGGCAGCGCTGAGAAGGCGGAGTGATGAATGATGAAGAGCGGTAGTCAGTAACCAGTAGACAGTAGTCAGTAGGAAAGCAGTTGTCTTTCTACTGGCTCCTGACTACTAATTCCGCCTCATCATTGAGAGCTAACGGAGTGAGCGAAAATGTCTAACGCGGCGACGGCTTTCGGGGCGAAGGGCGCGGGGCGCGCGCGCATCGCGGACTACGCGCCGACCTACGGCGCGCTCGCGGCGCTCGTGCTCCTGCTCGTCGTCAACTCGGTCTTCACGCCGAATTTTTTCGACGTGAACAACTTCCGCAACATCCTCTTGCAGGTCGCGCCGACGGTGCTCGTCGCCGTCGGCATGACGTTGGTCATCGCCACGGGCGGCATCGATCTTTCGGTCGGCTCGGTGATGGCGATAGCCTCGGCGGTCGCCGCCACGCAGCTCGACCGCGGCGCTGGCGTCGCCGTCCTGCTCGCGCTCGCCGTCGCGACCATCGTCGGCGCTTTCAACGGCGCGCTCATCTCAGGCTTCCGCATCCAGCCGATCATCGTCACGCTGGCGCTGCTGATTTCCGGGCGCGGCATTGCCCAGGTCATCAGCCGCGGCGGGCAGCTTATCCCGTTCGAGAACCCTTCGTTCGAGTATCTCGGCAAGGGCGTCTTGGCGGGCGTGCCCGTGCAGGTCATTGTGATGCTGCTGGCCGTGGCGTTCGCGTTCTTTCTGATGAGGGCGACGGCGTTCGGGCGCTACGTCGTCGCCGTCGGCGGCAACGAGGCGGCGGCGCGGCTCGCGGGCATTAAGATTCACCGGACGAAGATCACGGTCTACGCTTTGAGCGGCCTGCTCGCGGGACTCGCCGGACTCATCGCGACGGCCCGGCTCGGCGCGAGCGACGCGCAGAAGGTCGGACTCAACATCGAGCTTGACGCCATCGCCGCCACAGTCGTCGGCGGGACGCCCCTGACGGGCGGGCGCGCGACCGTGCTCGGCACGCTCGTCGGCGCGCTCATCATGCAGGTCATCACCACGGGCTTCGTGATGAACGGCATCTCCTACTCCTGGTCGCTCGTCATCAAGGCGGCCATCATCATCATCGCCGTCTACATCCAGAGGCCGAAGGTCGCATGAAGTTCCGAAGGGGCGAGGCGAGGGCGCGCGCGACGGGGCTTATTGCCCCCGCAGTCCTTCTCTCTTGTCTCTGTCTGTACGCTTCGGCGCGGCAGGCCGTCTACCACAACCCCGTCGTCGCGGGCGACTACCCAGACCCTTCGGTCGCGCGCGCCGGGGACGTTTACTGGGCCGCGACGACGACGGGCGACTGGGCGCCGCACTTCGCTCTGCTGCGCTCGCGCGATCTGGTGAACTGGGAGAAGGTCGGCTACGTCTTTCAGACCAGGCCGGCGTGGGCGAAGGGCGACTTCTGGGCACCGGAGGTCGTGAACGACGGCGGGCGCTTCCTCGTCTTCTACGCGGCGCGGCGCGACGAGGGGCCGCGTAAGCGCGGCACGCTCTGCGTCGCCGTCGCGACGGCCTACGCGCCCGCGGGGCCTTACACGGATCACGGCCCGCTCGTCTGCGAGATACCGGAACGCGGCGGCGTCGGCTCGATTGACCCGGCGTTCGTGCGCGATGAACGGGGCCGGCCCTTCCTCGTCTGGAAGGCCGACGGCAATGACGCGCGCCCCATGCAGCCGACCTCGATCTACGCGCAGCCGCTCTCCGACGACGGCACGCGGCTGCGCGGCAAACGAAAGGAGATTCTGCGCAACGATGCGACGTGGGAAGGCATCGCCATCGAAGGTTCTTTCATCCTGCGCCGCGGCGGCTGGTTCTATCACTTCTATTCGGGCAACGCCTGCTGCGGTCGCGCGTGCAACTACGCTCTGGGCGTCGCGCGCTCGCGACACCTGCTCGGCCCCTGGGAGAAGGACGCGCGCAACCCCGTCATTGCCGCGAACCGAGACTGGCAGTGTCCGGGCCACGGCAGCATCGTCGAGACGCCGGACGGGCGCGACTTTCTTCTTTATCATTCTTACCGGCAGCGCCGCGACACCTTCAGCGTCGGGCGCGAGGCCGTGCTTGACGAAGTGAAGTGGGGCGCTGACGGTTGGCCCGTCGTTGACGAAGGGCGCGGGCCGAGCAGCGTCGCGCCCGCGCCGCTCGGAGTCGCCGGCCGCGCCGAAGGCGAGTTCTTCGACGGCTTCAACGACGCGCGGCTCGGCCCCGAATGGCAGTGGCCGATTGATAGCGTGCAGACGGCGCGCGTCGAGGTCGCGGGCGGCGGGCGTCTGTTACTTGAGCCGCTGAAGCCGCTTGAATCTGCGAAGGCGCGGGCCAACTCGTTCACGGGCGCGCTCGTTGCGCGGCGGACGACCGCTGGCGATTACACGGCGACGGCTTCGGTCGTCGCGCGCGGCATGAGCGGAGAGGCGCGCGCCGGGATAGCGGCCTACGGCTGGCGCGAGTCGGCTGTGGGCGTCGCCGTCGGCGGCGGCAAGGTGACGGTCTGGCGGCGCGAGGGCAAAGACGAAAGAGTCCTGGCGAGCGCCGACGCGCCGCAGTCCGAAGTGATCTACCTGCGCATGACGGCGGAGGGCGGCGAGCGTTACCGCTTCGCCTTCAGCGCGAACGGGCGCGAGTGGACGGAACTCGGCGGCGCGGTCGAGGGCGGCTACATCGAGTCGGCGCGCGTCGCGCTCACCGCCGCCGGCGGCGCGGCACGCTTCGACTGGGTGAAGATAACTTCGGGGAAGTGATAAGTAATAAGTGATAAGTGATGAGTGATGAACAATGAGCGATGAATGATGAGTGACGGGCGGTGAGCGATGAGAATGTGAAAAGGGCCTCTGCTTTTTCTTATCACTTATCACTTATCACTTATCACGGGAGGCTTCTGATGAGTCAGGCCGGGGCGACAATCGGGGCGGGTTCGACGCGCGGGCGCGTGATGCGCGCGAGGCTCGCCTCGTTCCTTCAGCGGCAGGGGGCTGTGGTGGCGCTGGTCTTGCTCGCGGTCTTCGCCACCGCACGCTACGAGCGCTTCCTGACGGAAGAGAACCTGACGAACGTGCTCAGGCAAAACAGCATGCTGGGGCTGGTCGCCCTCGGCATGACGTTCGTGATTCTGACGGGCGGGATTGACCTGTCGGTCGGGTCGCTGGTGGCCGTGGCGGGCGTGGTGGCGGCGAGCTTCGCGGGGCGGGGCGCGCTCGTCGCCGTCGCCGCGGGCGCGGGCGTCGCCACGGCGCTCGGATTCTTGAACGGGCTGGTCATCGCGAAGGCGCGCATCCAGCCCTTCATCGTGACGCTGGCGATGATGATCGCGGCGCGCGGCCTCGCGCTCGTCTACACGGGCGAGAAGACGGTGAGCGTGCCCGCCGCGGCGCGCGGC
>JALZHC010000302.1 GCA_030914105.1 Acidobacteriota bacterium | reverse complement strand
AGTTCGTCGGGGCGTGCGAGGCGGCGATGGATGAAGATACGTCGGCGCGCGTCGAGAGGGTTGACGGCTTGCTGGCCGAGACTTCGTGGGATCGTACCTGGAGGCAGATGAGCGACTTGATTGAAGAGGTCTCGTCCGCGCGGCGCGATGTTGTGAGCGTGCGGGCGGGAGCCGTGGCGACGCCGTCGGACGTTGCCGGGCGCGCGGCGCGCGCCGACGCGGCTGCGAGTTTTGCAGGCGGGGATTAATCACGTAAACGTCGGCTCTGCCGAAGAGCAAACAGGGGGAATGATGTTCGATTATTTAATCGTCGGAGCGGGGTTTGCCGGGAGCGTGCTGGCCGAGCGGCTCGCCCGCGGCTCCGGCAAGAAGGTTCTTATCTGCGACCGCCGCCCGCACGTCGGCGGCAACGCCTACGACCACTACAACGACGCAGGTATCCTCGTCCACAAGTACGGCCCGCATATCTTCCACACCAACTCGCGCGAGGTCTTCGAGTATCTGTCGCGCTTCACCGAGTGGCGCTCCTACCAGCACCGCGTCGCGGCGCACGTGGACGGACAGCTCGTCCCCATCCCCATCAACCTCGACACCATCAACAAGCTCTACGGCCTGAGCCTGACCTCGTTCGAGCTGGAAGAATTCTTCAGCAAGGTCGCTGAGCCGGTCGCCGAGATTCGCACCAGCGAGGACGTGGTCGTCAGCAAGGTGGGCCGAGAGCTTTACGAAAAATTCTTCCGCGGCTACACGCGCAAGCAGTGGGGGCTAGACCCTTCGGAGCTGGACGCCTCGGTGACGGCGAGGGTTCCGACGCGCACGAACCGCGACGCGCGCTACTTCACCGACGCCTACCAGGCGATGCCCCTGCACGGCTTCACGCGCATGTTCGAGAACATGCTCGACCACCCGAACATCAAGATTCTCCTGAACTGCGACTATCAGGAGATAGAGCGCGACGTGCCGTTCCGCGAGATGATCTATACGGGGCCGGTGGACTCTTTCTTCGACTACCGCTACGGCAAGCTCCCTTATCGGTCTTTGGAGTTCAAGCACGAGACGCACGACCGCGAGCAGTTCCAGCCCGCGCCCGTCGTCAACTACCCGAACGAACACCTCTACACGCGCGTCACCGAGTTCAAGTACCTCACGGGCCAGGAGCACAAAAGGACGAGCATCGTTTACGAGTTCCCGCAAGGAGAGGGCGACCCCTACTACCCCGTGCCGCGCAAGGAGAACGCCGAGCTTTACGCGAAGTACAAGGCGCTCGCCGACTCGACGCCCGAAGTTCACTTCGTCGGGCGGCTGGCGACCTATCGCTACTACAACATGGATCAGATCGTCGCGCAGGCTTTGACGACCTACGCGAAGATTCGCGGCGAGAAGCGCGCGCTGGCCGTGGTCGCGCAGACGCAGTACAGGAGCGGCGTGGGCGGCCACGCGAACTCGAACGGGACTGGCCGGCGTGTGCCGTCTTCCGGGCTTGTGGTCACGAATCCGTAGGAGGCTTGCGCAAAGGAGTGCCCACTTCAGACAGTGAGACGCCGCGAAGCTCGCAGCCCGAACTGTGGGGCGGCGTCGAATGCACCGTCAACCGCGTCGGCGGCGTCTACTTCGACCAGCTCGAACGGAGCGGCCACGCGCGCCGCGCCGCAGACCTCGAACAGTTCGCGGCGCTCGGCCTCAGCGCCCTACGCTACCCGGTGCTCTGGGAGCGCACCGCGCCCGAAGGGCCTGAGCGCGCCGACTGGGCCTGGCCGGACGAGCGCCTCACGCGCCTGCGCTCGCTCGGCCTGCGTCCCATCGTCGGGTTAGTCCACCACGGCAGCGGCCCGCGCACGACGAGCCTCGTTGACGCGGCGTTCCCCGAAAAGCTCGCACAGTTCGCGCGCGCCGTCGCCGAGCGCTACCCCTGGGTCGAAGACTACACGCCAGTCAACGAGCCTCTAACGACCGCGCGCTTCAGCGGACTCTACGGCCACTGGTATCCGCACGGGCGCGACGACCGGACGTTCGCCCGCGCCCTCGTCACGCAGTGCCGCGCCGTCGTGCTCGCGATGCGCGCCGTGCGCGAGGTCAATCCGCGCGCGCGCCTCGTGCAGACCGAAGACCTCGGAAGGACTTTCAGCACGCGCGCTCTAAGCTATCAGGCGGAGTTTGAGAATGAGCGCCGCTGGGTCACCTTCGACCTGTTGTGCGGCCGGGTCAACCGCGCACACACGATCTGGGGCTACCTCATTTGGGCCGGCATCGAAGAGGCCGAACTCGAATGGTTCCTCCGAAACCCCTGCGCGCCCGACATCGTCGGCCTCAACCATTACCTGACGAGCGAGCGCTTCCTCGACGAGAGGCTCGAACGCTACCCGCCGCATACGCACGGCGGCAACGGTCGGCACGCATACGCCGATGTCGAGGCCGTGCGCGCGCGCGCCGAGGGCTGCGCCGGGCCGCGCGCACTTCTCAAGGAGGCTTGGGAGCGCTACCGCCTCCCGCTCGCCGTGACGGAAGCGCATCTGGGCTGCACGCGCGAGGAGCAGTTGCGCTGGTTCGTCGAAGTGTGGGACGCGGCGCGGGGTCTCGGCGCGGAGGGTGCGGAGGTGCGCGCCGTGACGGCGTGGGCCTTGCTCGGCTCCTTCGACTGGGACAGCCTTCTGACGCGCGCGGGCGAGCACTACGAGCCGGGCGTCTTCGACCTGCGCGCGCCCGCGCCGCGCCCGACCGCCCTCGCGCGTCTTCTCCGCGAACTCGCGCGCGGCGAAGAACCGACCCACGCGGTGCTCGACTCGCCGGGCTGGTGGCAACGCCTCGAACGCCTGCTCTACCTGCCGGAACAGAAGAAGCACGCGACGGCGAAGACTATGGCAGCCGGGGCTTCGGGTAGATTAGGAAGCGTCGGCACGCGTGCGAGATCAGAGGTCGCGTGCGCGCAGCCTCTTGACGGGAACGTTCGTGTGGGGCTAAGGGGAGGGAAGGCGCGGACGCTCCTGCTGACGGGGGCGACGGGCACGCTGGGCCGAGCCTTCGCACGCGCCTGCCGCGCGCGCGCGATTCCTTATCAACTCCTGACTCGCGCAGGGATGGACATCGCCGACCCTTCGTCCGTCGAGTCGGCGCTCGAAGAGTTTGAGCCGTGGGCCGTGGTGAACGCGGCGGGCTATGTCCGCGTGGACGAAGCGGAGCGCGAGCCTGAACTCTGCCGGCGCGAGAACGCCGACGGCCCCGCCGTGCTCGCCGACGCTTGCGCCGCGCGCGGCGTCGCGCTGGTCACGTTCTCGTCCGACCTCGTCTTCAACGGCTCGGCGCAAAGGCCGTATGTCGAACGGGACGTGTCTTCTCCTCTCAATGCCTACGGGCGGAGCAAGGCCGAAGGTGAGGCGCGCGTGCTCGCGGCGCATCCTTCGGCACTCGTCGTCCGGACGAGCGCCTTCTTCGGCCCCGAAGACGAGTACAACTTCGTGACCGTCGCGCTTCGCGCGCTCGCCGAAGGGCGGCGCTTCGCGGCGGCGCGAGACCTGGTGGTCTCGCCGACTTACGTCCCAGACCTCGCGGGCGTCTGCCTCGACCTTCTGATTGACGGCGAGCGAGGGCTTTGGCACCTGTCGAATCAGGGCGCGCTCACGTGGGCCGAGCTTGCGCGGCGCGCGGCGGTGCTCGCCGGCCTCGACGCCGAGTTAGTCGAAGCGCGCCCGTCGAGTTCTCTCGGCCTCGTCGCCGCGCGCCCCCGCTTCAGCGCGCTGGCGAGCGAACGCGGATTGCTTCTCCCGCCTCTGGAAAGCGCACTCAGGCGCTACGTCTGCGAGCGCGCGGCACCTTCATTCGCCCATTCGCCGCGGGCGCGCGCATGATATAAACTTAAAAAAATTTACTGAGAGCAGGTCTTGAGCATGGGGCAGACACAGGCGGAAGTCCCGCGTCCGGAATACCCGCGCCCGCAGTTCGTCCGCGAGGAGTGGCTGAACTTAAACGGCGAGTGGGAGTTCGCCTTCGACGACGAGGGACGCGGGCCGGAACTCGGCTGGCACGACGGGCGGAGTTTGCGTGGCCGCATCGTCGTGCCGTTTCCGTACCAGAGTGAGCTGTCCGGCATCGGCGACAAGTCAGTCCACGAGTGCGTCTGGTACGCGCGCAGTTTTGAAGTGCCGGAGGCGTGGCGCGGGCGCGACCTGCTGCTCCACTTCGGCGCGGTGGACTACGAAACGACCGTGTGGGTCAACGGGCAGGAGGTCGGCCACAATCAGGGCGGCCACGTGCCGTTCCTCTTCGACATCGCGCCGTACATTAAAGACGGCGCGAACCGCCTCACGCTCTGCGTCCTCGACCGGCAGGATGCCGACCAGCCGCGCGGCAAGCAGTCAGTGTCGGGGCTTCCACACGACATAGACTACTACTGCACGACCGGCGTCTGGCAGACCGTCTGGCTTGAGCCTGTGCCGCCCACTCGCATCGAGGAGATTCGGATCACGCCGCTCGCGCACAAGAACGTGCTCGCCCTGAGCGTCTACCTCCACGCGCCTTCCGCCGCGTGGAGGCTCGTGGCCGAGGCGTTTGACCGCGGGCGCACGGTCGCGCGCGTCGAAGAGAGGACGGCGGTCGCCACGGGCTGGCTCGTCCTCTCCATCCCTTACGCCAAGCTCTGGTCGCCGGAGTCGCCGTACCTCTACGAGCTGAGGATCAGCCTGTACGACGGCGAGGAGTTGCTGGACGAGGTCAAGTCCTACGCGGGACTGCGGAGCATCGAGATGCGCGAAGGGCGCGTGCTGCTGAACGGCGAGCCGGTCTACCTGAAGATGGTGCTCGACCAGGGCTACTGGCCCGCGGGGCTTCTGGCCGCGCCCTCGGATGAGGCAATGCAGACGGACGTGGGCTGGGCCAAGATGTTCGGCTTCAACGGCGCGCGCAAGCACCAGAAGATCGAAGACCCGCGCTGGCTCTACTGGTGCGACCGCCTCGGCCTGCTCGTCTGGGGCGAGATGCCGAACGCGCGCGAGTGGTCTTCACACGCGGAGGAGCGTCTGGCCTCGGAGTGGAGGCGCGCGGTGCGGCGCGACTACAGCCACCCTTCGATCATCGCGTGGGTTCCCGTCAACGAGAGCATGGGCTTTCCGGGCCTCGGCCAGCAGCACCCCGGACAGTACGCCTTCCTTGAGCGCATGGTCTCGGCCGACGCGCCCCGTCATCGACAACGACGGCTGGGAACACACAGACATCACCGACATCTGCGCCATACACGATTACACGCCGACCGCCGAAAGGTTGAGGGAGCGCTATCGTGAAAGACTGAGCGAGGGTGGCCTGCCGCCGAAGGTCTGGGTCGGCGACAAACCTCTGTTCGCGCGCGGCTCGCGGTATCGCGGCCAGCCCGTCGTGCTCTCGGAAGTCGGCGGCTTCCTCACCGTCCCGCCAGACCTCCCGGTTGAAGAGCGCGACATGCTCTACCAGTTCTACGGCTCGGTGTACAAC
>JALZHC010000880.1 GCA_030914105.1 Acidobacteriota bacterium | reverse complement strand
GGCCTCGACCGTGCGCGTTACGACCTCGCCCGCGGGCGTCCCCAAACGACAGATGAACTCGGCCATGCTTCTTCGATGCTTCTTAACTTAAAAGGAGGTCGGCTCCTCTCAAAATCCCGGCGGGAGGGCTTGAGGGTGGCCCCGACTTGGCGGCCCGATTATAACATGCCGCCCGGCCCGTCTCCCACCGCGCCCGTTAACTTGCCATGCGCCCGCTTACACGCCCGGCCCGCGTCGAAGTTGCACGGAGATAAAATCTCCACAAAGTCGAAACCGAGATGTTTGTTGCGCGCCGCCGCACGGTGTCCTACAATGCCGGACGAAGGAAAAAGGAAGTCTCCCCGTCTTCCCGTGCACCACCGCGGACAACCGTTGGGGCCTGCGCCGCCTTCAAAGCGGCATCCGAGAGTTTTCCCCGGAGCCGTCCCGGAAGCCTTCCGAAGACTCCGGGCGTCGCTTGCGCCCCGCGGTTCTCGTCCGCCCCAGACATTTTTCAGGAGGGTTCTATGAGGGCACGGCGCTTCGCCAGTCTCAACCGAGTCGCGCTCGTCTCCTTCCTCTTCGCGGCCTCGCTCGCTCCCGACGCCTCGGCCAGACAGAAGGCCGCCGAACAGCAGGCCGAGCCGCCGAAGGTGGAGCAGAAGACGGATCAGCCGAAGACGGCGCAGACGCCGCAGGCCGACGGCCAGCCGAAGTCCTCGGTGCCCGCGGCCAACGGGCGCGCGACCTCTTCCACGACGCAGTCCGCAAGCCCCACCGGCCCCACCGTCGTGGTGGCCGACGACGACGAGCGCAAACCCCAGATCATCAACTCCGATTTGGTGACTCTGACCGTCACGGTCACGGACACCTACGGGCGCTTCGTCACGGGCCTCGGCAAGAACGCCTTCACCATCACGGACGACAAAGACCTGCAGGAGATAACCTTCTTCTCCGACGAGGACGCCCCCGTCTCTTTGGGCGTCGTCTTCGACGTTTCCGGCTCGATGGGCGGCGACAAGATCAACAAGGCGCGCGAGGCGCTCTCCAAATTCATCGAGACCAGCCACGCGCGCGATGAATATTTCCTCATCGGCTTCAACAACCGCGCGCAGCTCCTCCTCGACCACACGCGCGACAGCGACGCCCTCATGCAGAAGCTCACCTTCGTCCAGACCCACGGCCAGACAGCCCTCTACGACGCCGTCTACCTCGGCGTCAACAAGGTGACGCGCGGCACGCACCCGAAGAAGGCCATCCTGCTCATCTCGGACGGGCAGGACAATAGCTCGCGCTACACCTTCACGGAGCTGCGCCGCCTGCTCAAGGAGTCCGACGTCATCATCTACGCCGTCGGCATCGTGGACGGTCACGACAACTCGGAGCTGGGCTACGGCGGGCGCGCCATCCTCGAAGAGCTGGCCGGGGTGTCGGGCGGCAAGGCGTTCTTCCCCTCGACCTCAGCCGAGATGAACGACACCTTCGAGCGCATCGCCCTTGAGCTTCGCACGCAGTACTCCATCGGCTACCGCCCGTCGAACTTCGCCAACGACGGCAGGTGGCACCGGCTCAAGATCAAGGTGCAGCCGCCGCGCGGCTTCCCGCGCCTCTTCGTGCGCGGGCGCGAGGGCTACTTCGCCAACGCCACGCCGCGCAATTGAAGAGATTGATTCATTGTTTCATTTGTTCATTGACCCATTTCTTCAATGAATCAATGAACCGTTGAACCGTTGAATCAATCCTTTGATTCCGCAATCCAGAGGCTTTTCCGGCAACTCGCGAAGGCACGGGGACATCTCTAAAAGGGCCACGCCAGGGGCGCGCGTGCGCCCGCTCAGGTTCTGCTTTTTCAAGCCATCATGTTCTTTGCCCCGGCCACGCGTGAGCCTGCCGACCCGACCCGTCGGGCGGGCCTCGACGGTCAGCGCCCCGCGCCGCTCGTGCCGCACGCCGGACGGGCCACGCGCGGGGCTACTTTTCGAGATAGAGGTCAGAGGTCAGAGCTTAGAGGTTGGTAAAAGCCGTCATCGGCAATCGTCTGAAATGAATTCGGGCGCGGCGGCACACGCAACCACTAACCTCTAACCTCCGACCTCTGACCTCTGCTTTTTCGAGGGACGAGGATGAGACACCGAGAGTTTGTCAGTCGCAGGAAGGCCGGCGCGCGGCTCGCGCCAGTGCTGTTGGTTCTCTTCGCGCTGTGCGCGTCGCTGATGCCCGCTTCGCGCGCGCAGGAGGGGCGTCCGCGCCGCGTGAACGCCGCGCCGCGCACCGCCGTCACGGCGCAGCAGCAGCAGACGGCGCAGCAGAAGAG
>JALZHC010000301.1 GCA_030914105.1 Acidobacteriota bacterium | reverse complement strand
CTGAAAGACATCATGCTTTCAGTTCGGCGTTCGGCCTTCTGACTTCTGACTTTTTCTTAGAGCGAGAAGTTGAAGCTAAGGTAGCCGGTGACGCGGACGGCCTGGCCGTCGATGACCGTGGGCAGGAACTTCCAGCGGCGCGCGGCGTCCGTTGCGGCCTGCTGCAACTGCGCGGGGCCGTCGGCGCGCTCAACCCTTTCGACCTCGCCCTTCTCGTTGACGACGAGGTAGACAGTGACGACGCCGCTGACCCGCGACATGCGCGCGATCTGCGGGTAGGCGGGCGACACGCGCTGCTTCGCCTTCCCCGCGAGCGAGCCGACCGAGACGGGGCCGCCTTCATTCTTCTTCGCGTCGCCCGCCGACGACTGCTGCGCGTCGCCCGTCTGCCGCGCCGGTTGCGGCGGCGCGCCCGGCTGCCCGCCCGTCGAAGGCTGCGCGCCCGTTGAGGCCGCGAGCTTCTGACCCGAACCCGCGTCCGACTTGCGCGACTTCTTCGGCGGCTGCTTCTCTCCGGCGCCCTGCGACTTCTGCGCGAGCGGGCCTTGCTCCGACCTGTTCGCAGCCGTCGCCGGCTTGTTTGCCGCGGGCATTGCAGCGGCGGGCGTCGGACTCGGCGCGGGCTTGTTTGCCGCGGCGCGCGCGTTCGGCAGCTCGCTGATGCTTGCGATGCGCATCTCCGAGGAGAAGAGGTGCTCGCGCGCCTCCGACACCACCGTCTGCCACTGCGCACGATCCTGATCGTTGCGCGCCAGGCGCGTGCGCACCGTGGCCGCGTCTTCGAGGAGCGCGGCGGCGTCGAGTCCGCGCGTGCCCTCCTCGCCGCCCTTGATCTGCTCCTCGTGAAGCGACTTCGCCTGCCCTGCCACCTTCTCCAGAAGTCCGCGCACCTGTTCGAGGTCGCCGCCTGCCTCCGCCGTCAGCTCCGAAGCATCCGAGACGTTGACGCCGAACGAGCGGTAACGTTCGAGGTGCGTGCGCACGGAGTTGATGGCCTGGCCGGCGAGCGCGAAGTATGTGTGCGTCGCCGCGTCGCTGGTCTGCCCCGGCGTGCGCGCGCGGAAAGACTCGTCGAGCAAGGCGGCGGCGCGTGTGTAGTCGGGCATCTCGACGCAGATGGACATCAGCAGTAGGCGCGCCACGTCGCGGACTGATTCGTCGGCGGTCGAGGCGCGCAGAGACTCCAGCTCGTTGACAGCCGCCGCCAGCCGCCCGATGGCCGCCAGCGAGCGCGCGCGCGCGAGCCGCCTCTGCGCGGCGTTGTTCTCGGCGGCGGCGTTGAGGTAGGGCGCGGCACTGTCGGCGTTCGAGGCCGGGGCCTGCTGCGTCACGGTCGGCTGCGCGGGTGAAGGCTGGGGCGTCGCCGCAGGGATCTGCGCACGCGCGCACGTCGCCGCGGTCAGCAGCGCAAGGGCGAGAGATGGTTTGACTAAAAGATTTAGGGGAAACCGGCGAATTGACTTCACTACAACTCACTCCACAAATTCAAAAGCGAGCGTTCTCGCTCGCTTATCAACCCACAACTTATTCGCGGCCTATTATCACCCCATCCGCCGTTTCGTTCAACCCCGCGGGCGAGAAATTTGATTGCCGATTGCGGAATTAAAGGATTGATTCATTGATTCATCGGGTCATTGCTTCAATGAAAAATAAACCGATGAATCAATGAATCAATCCCCAATCAATCCGAATTCCGCAATCGGCCTCAGCGCCGAGAGGCTGCGCGAGACGCGCTCGCGCAGGAAGCGCGCCTTCTGCTTGATGGCTTCTTCGTCGAGCGTGAGCAGGCGGCGGTCGCGCATCACGACGCGCCCCTCGATGACGACCGTGCGCACGTCCGACGCCTTCGTCGCGTAGACGAGGTGCGAGTAGATGTTATAGCGCGGCGTCTGGTGCAGCGAGTCCAGGTCAACGACGACGATGTCGGCCCGCTTGCCCGCTTCGAGCGAGCCGATCTCGGACTCCATGTGCAGGGCGCGCGCGCCCTCGATGGTCGCCATCGCGAGCGCCTCCACGGCGTTGATGACCTTCGGGTCGAAGGTCGCGACCTTGTGCAGCTTCGCCGCCGTGTCCATCTCCTCCCACATGTCGAGGTCGTTGTTCGACGCCGCGCCGTCAGTGCCAAGCCCGACCGCCACGCCCGCCTTCAACATCTGCGGCACGGGCGCGACGCCGGAAGCCAGCTTCATATTCGACTGCGGGTTGTGAACCGAGCCGACGCCGTTCTGCTTGAGCAGACTGATCTCATGCTCGGTCAGGTGAACCGTGTGCGCGAAGATGTCGCGCGGGCCGAGGAAGCCTATGCGCGCAAGATACTCGACGGGGCTTGCGCCGTGGTCGCGCGTGATGTCGGCAACCTCTTTGCGCGTCTCCGCGACGTGGGTGACGATGGGCGCGCTTGTACGCTCTGAGAAGGCTTTGACTTCGCGCAGGTGCGCTTCGCTCACCGTGTAGGGCGCGTGCGGCGCGATGGCCGGGGTGACGAGCGCGTGCCCCTTCCACTTGCGGACGAAGTTGTCCGTGTAGCGCATCGCGTCGGCCCAGGTCTTATTGTCGGGCACAGGAAAGTCTATGACGGTCTCGCCGAGCACGCCGCGCACGCCCGCGTGCACGGTCTCGTCGGCGACGGCGTCCTCGAAGTAGTACATGTCGCAGTAGGTCGTCGTGCCGCCGCGGATCATCTCGGCCAGGCCGAGCTGCGTGCCCGCGCGCACGAACTCTTCGGTGACGTTCTTGGCCTCGGCGGGGAAGATGTACTTCGTCAGCCACTCCTGAAGGTCGAGGTCGTCGGCGATGCCGCGGAACAGGGTCATCGGCACGTGTGTGTGGCCGTTGATGAGGCCGGGGATGACAGCGCGCCCGCTTGCGTCAACCGTCTCGCGCGCGTCGTAGCGGCCCACGACCTCGTTTCTCTTCCCGACCGCCACGATGCGCCCGTGGTCTACCGCGACCGCGCCGTCCTCGATGACGCGCCGCTCCCCATCCATCGTCACCACCGTCCCGCCGCTGACGATGAGGTCAACGCGCCTCAGCCTTTGAGCCGCTGCGAACGAAACGGAAGGGCTTGAAAGAAACGTCTGCGAAAGCAGGACGAGGGAGATGAAAAGTTTTATTAGTCGCGTGTTCATTTTGACTTTATCCAGGTGAAAGAAGCTGGCGGCGAATGTCGCTCGCATCCTCACTGACCTTTACAGACGTTCCCCTTCCATTCGTCTACTAGCGAGTCAAGGCCCCAGCTTAGGTCGAGGGCAAACACCCATCCGTAGTGGGCTTGTGTCCCGGCATATTGGAGTGATGCCTTGTATCCGCCTTTACAGTATTCGATGGTTCTGCCTCCAAAGTCTCGTCCCCAATCCTTCAGTTCATACTCTTCATGAAATTTCCACCCGTGATTTGCAAGCTCTTCATCATAATACTTGCGGATTTCGCTGTACGGCTTTTCGGTGGAATAGGTGCTGCCGACCAACGCCTGCCGCGATTTATACGAGGCATTGTGACTCCGCAGATACGCTCCCGGAAGCGGCTTGATCGAGTTAAATTCTTGCTCCAACTCCTTTTCAACTTGCTCGGCCTTTTGCGAACTGACAAGTGGGGCGCACGCCGTGAACGAACATACCAGAAGAAAGGCGAAGCCAGCGGTTTTCAAAGCACGTCGGTCGCCGTGGGGTATGGGCATCATCTCAGGAAACAAGTTTAAGAAGATGCCAGTTACTTCTTCTCCGCCTCCGCTTCTTCGAGAAAGCCGGCGTCGAAGGGGCGGGGCAGGAGGTCGCGCATCTGTAGGGTCTCGGTGTCGCCGCGCAGGTTGGCGAGGACGACGGGGATGTCGCCGCAGTACTCCCAGATGACCTGGCGGCAGGCTCCGCAGGGCGGCGTCAGGCGCTCTGTGTCCACGACGACGGCGAGGCGCGTGAACTTGCGCTCGCCTTCGGAGAGCGCCTTCCAGATGGCGACGCGCTCGGCGCAGATGGTCTGCTCGTAGGCCGCGCTCTCGATGTTGCAGCCCGTATAAACTTCGCCGCCGACGGCTTCGAGCGCCGCGCCGACGCAGAAGTTTGAGTAACGCGCCAGCGCGCACTGGCGCGCGTCCGTGGCCTGTTCGATTAACTTTCGCAGGTCGCCCGCGGGCGAGTCCGGCCTCTCGTCTGTGCTCACTTAACCTCCCTGCTCGACTTCGATTCTGACTCCGACCGCGGCGGCCTCGGCGCGCGCGCGCCGGGCGTCGGCGAGGCGTTCGCGGATGCGCCCTGAGATGAGGCCGATGCTCACGAGGTTGTGCCCGCCTTCGGGGATGATGACATCGGCGTGGCGCTTTGAAGGCTCGACGAACTGCATGTGCATGGGTCGGACGGTGGCCTCGTACTGCTCGATGACCGACTCGACGGTGCGCCCGCGCTCGGCGATGTCGCGGCGCAAGCGCCGGATGAAGCGTATGTCGTCGGGCGTGTCCACGTAAACTTTAATATCCATCTCTTCGAGCAGTCGCGGCTCGGCGAAGATAAGTATGCCTTCGACGATGATGATGGGCCGCGGCTCCATGTGGAGGGTTTCGGGCTGCCGCGTGTGAGTCTTGAAGTCGTAGACGGGAAGCTCGACGGCCTCGCCGCGATTGAGCGCGCGGACGTGCTCGACCAGAAGGTCGTTGTCAATGGCGTCCGGGTGGTCGAAGTTCGCGATCCGGCGGTAGTCGAGCGGCAACTGGTCGAGGTTGCGATAGTAAGAATCCTGCTGGAGGAAGACGACCTCGTCCTTGCTCACCGATTCGAGGATGCGGTTCGCAACCGTGGTCTTGCCTGAGCCTGTGCCGCCGCAGATGCCGATGATCATCTCGTCGCTGCGCTCCGAAGTAGTCAGTAGCCAGTAGTCAGTAGAAAGCCTTCAATGCTGGGAAGCCGGAAGGAATCGCCCGACGCACGCGGCGCGGAGCGTCTACTGGATTCTGGCTCCTGGCTACTGACTACTGTAGTTTCGGGATTACCCTTCTCAAAAGCTCCGCGAAGGTCTCGCGGACGCGCTCGCCGGTCTCGATGACTTCTTCGTGGTTGATGGGCTTGTCCAGCACGCCTGCGGCCATGTTCGTGATGCAGGAGATGCCGAGCACGCGCAGGCCCATGTGGCGCGCGACGATGGCTTCGGGCACGGTGCTCATGCCGACGGCGTCCGCGCCCAAGAGGCGCAGCATGCGTATCTCGGCGGGCGTCTCGTATGAGGGGCCGGCGAGCGCCGCGTAGATGCCGCGGCGCAGCTCGACGCCCATCGCATGCGCCTCGCAGACGGCGACCTCCTGATACTCGCGGTCGTAGACCTCGCTCATGTCTGGGAAGCGCGGGCCGAAGCGCTCGTCGTTTTTGCCGAGCAGGGGGTTCGCGCCCAGAAGGTTCAGGTGGTCGCTGATGACGACGAGCGAGCCTTGCTCGAAGGAGTTGTTGAGTCCGCCGGCAGCGTTCGTCAGGACGAGACCTTT
>JALZHC010000030.1 GCA_030914105.1 Acidobacteriota bacterium | reverse complement strand
GAGCGTCGAGTATTACGACACGATTTTTACGGTCGCCGAGTCGCCCGTGCAAAAAGGGGTCATCTGGACTGGCTCGGACGACGGGTTGGTTCAAGTGACGCGCGATGGCGGCAAGAGCTGGACGAATGTCACGCCGAAGCAGATGCCGGAGTGGATTCAGATCAACTCGATTGAGGCGTCGCCCACAGACCCCGCGACGGCCTACTTCGCCGCGACGATGTACAAGTGGGACGACTTCCGCCCCTTCCTCTACAAGACGAACGACTACGGCAAGACCTGGAAGAAGATTGACGCAGGTATCCCCGACGGCGCGTTCACGCGCGTCATCCGCGAAGACCCCGCGCGGCGCGGCCTGCTCTACGCCGGCACGGAACTCGGCATGTTCATCTCTTTCGACGACGGCGAGCACTGGCAGCCGTTCCAACTGAACCTGCCCTACGTGCCCATCACAGACCTCGCGATTCAGAAGCGCGACAAAGACCTCGTCGTCGCAACGCAGGGGCGCTCCTTCTGGATTCTCGACGACCTGCCCGTCCTTCATCAGTTGACCGACGCGATGCGCGCCGGAGGCGGCGAGACGACCCTCTTGAAGCCCGAAGACACATACCGCACGCCGGGCGCGGGCGGCGCGCCTTTGCCGCCGACGGCGACGTTGGGCCAGAACCCTGCGAACGGCGTCGTCGTCTACTACTACCTGAAGTCGAGGCCGACCTCGGACGTGACGCTCGAATTCTTCGACCCCGCGGGCAAGTCCATACGCAAGTACACGGCGCGCGCGCCTCGTCAGGCGGGCAGCGCGCAAGGGAGCGCGGCGGGCGGAGTCGCGGGCCGCCCCGGCGCTTCGACCGCGCCCGGCTCCGCGCAGGTTCAGCAGCCGCCCGAAGAGCCGCAGGCTCCTTCCGGCGAGGAGGCGTCGGAGTTCGTCGGTCGCCGCGGCGGGGGCGCGGCGCGCGTCTCGACCGACCCCGGACTCAACCGCTTCGTCTGGGACATGCGTTACCCCGACGCCTCGACGTTTCCGGGCATGATCCTCTGGGCCGGCGACGTGCGCGGCCCGAAGGCCGTGCCCGGCACTTACACTTTGAAGCTCACCGCCGCCGGGCAGACCTACACGCAGACCTTCGAGATCAGGAAAGACCCGCGCCTTCAGACGACGCCCGAACAGTTCCAGAAGCAGCTCGCGCTTTCTTTGAAGATTCGCGACAAGCTGACGGAGACGCACAGCGCCGTCGCGCAGATACGCGACGTGAAGCGGCAGCTGAGCGACCTGCTCACGCGCCTCGCCGACCAGCCCAACGCCGCCCCCGTGGTCGAAGCGGGGCGGGGTTTGAGCGCGAAGCTCTCTTCGGTCGAGGAGGAGCTTTACCAGACGAAGAACCAGAGCAGCCAGGACCCTCTGAACTTCCCCATCAAGCTCAACAACAAGCTGGCCGCGCTCGGCTCAATCGTCGCCAGCGCCGACGCCGAGCCGACCGAACAGTCTTATCAACTCTACGACGAGCTGGCCGCCAGGATTGACGCGCAGCTCAAGCGGCTCAATCAGGTGATGACGACAGACCTCAAGTCCTTCAACAACCTCGTCCGCTCCTCCGACATCCCCGCCGTCATCATCAGGCCCGCGCCCGGCGCTGCGCCGACGGGCGGCCAGCCCGGCGACGAGCTGGAAGAGAACGATGACAGGCAGCCTTGAACAGGAAGAGAAAGAGGACGGATAGCTTTACCGCGCGGCCCGCCCGTCAGCGAGCGCGTGGGGACAGGCGGTGTTTTATGACTCAGCCCACTTACGGAAACTTCGGAAGAGACCTCTCAAGCGTTTTGTCCGTGCTGCTCGCGCTCGCGTCGTGCGCGTCGCTCGCTCGCGCGCAGACTCAGACTCAGACGACGCCCGCGCCGCAGAAGCCGGACGAGGTCGTGCGCGTCGAGACCGAGCTGGTGCAAACGGACGTGACGGTCTTCGACCGCGACGGCAGGTTCGTCGAGGGACTCGGGCGCGAACAGTTCGAGGTCAAGGTTGACGGGCGCGTCGTGCCGGTCGTCTTCTTCGAGCGCGCCGGCACGGGTAGTCTGAAAGAAGGAACGACGACGGCGGGTGCAACGCCCGCCGCCGCCACACCGCGGACGGTCGCGCGAGGCCGCCGCGTCGCCTTCTTCCTCGACGACGTGCATCTGTCAGCCGACAGCCTGGAGCGCGTGCGCAAGACCATCGGGCAGTTCGTCGAGCGCGAGATGATGGCGGGCGATTCGGTTCTGATCTCGACGGCGACGGGGCAGCTCGGTTTCCTCCAGCAGTTCACAGACAACCGCGGCGTGCTGCGCGTCGCGCTCACGCGCCTCACCTACAAGCCCTTCAACGTGCGCGACTCCGAGCAGGTGCCGATGACGGAGTATCAGGCGCTCAAGGTTGACGCGGGCGACCGCGACGCGCTCACGCAGTTCGCCGCGATGCTTTTGGCGCAGACCAACCCGCCCGCGATGCCCGTCGGCGTCGGCCCGCCCGCGGGCGGCTCGATCTACTCGAAGCCGAGCAACGGGCAGCAGATGGGCATGACGCGCGAGCAGGCCGAGCGGATGGTCAGGGAGCGCGCGCAGTGGATACTCAAGCAGACCTCCGACTATTCGCTCGGCACGCTCACGGCGCTGGAAAGTCTGGTGCGCGGCTCCTCGCAGTTTCCGGGCCGCAAGCTCGTCTTCTTCATCTCCGACGGCTTCTTCCTGAACGACCGCAACACAGGCTTCGCCGACCGCCTGCATCAGATCACGGACGCGGCTTTGCGCTCCGGCGTCGTCATCTACTCGCTCGACGCGCGCGGACTCGTCGGCGACACGGACGCGAGCAGCAACCGCGCCGACCAGGTCGGCAAGCTCTCGCGCGTCAACTCCGGCGAACTCATCGCCTCGCAAGACCCCTTGAACGCGCTCGCCGCCGACACGGGCGGGCGCGCGCTCTTCAACTCCGGCAAGCTCGACGAAGGCTTACGCAACGCGCTCGCCGAGACCTCGAACTATTACCGGCTGGCCTGGAAGCCGGAGGCCCCGGAGCAGAAGGCCGGCGCGTTCCGCCGCGTCGAAGTGAGCGTCGTGGGCCGGCCTGAGCTGACCGTGCGACTGCCGCGCGGCTACATGGCCTCGC
Organism: Acidobacteriota bacterium; assembly: GCA_030914105.1. Lineage (GTDB taxonomy): Bacteria > Acidobacteriota > Blastocatellia > Pyrinomonadales > Pyrinomonadaceae > QHXN01. Next base: position 10,246 of record JALZHC010000030.1, on the reverse strand, counting down.
AGGCGAAGCCTCCAGCCGCGGGCGACGCGAAGACGGCGGCGAAGCCTGGCAGCGGCGGCGGCAGTGTCGAAGGGGGCGCGAAGTCGGACGCGAAGTCCGCACAGGCAGACCTGCGCGCGGCCTTCGCCTCAGGCGTAGCGAAGACGGAGCTGCCGACCGCGCTCTCGACCACTTACGTTGACGTGCCGGGCAAAGGGCCTGTGCTGACGACCTCGGTCGAGGTCTCGACCGACGCGCTCGACTACGGCGCGGACGGCCACCAGCCGGCCTCCGTCGACATCGTCTGCATCATCTGGAACGATCAGGGCAAGCAGGCGGGGAGCTTCCAGAAGAACCTGAAGGTGACGCCGATTCCGCCGAGCGCCGAAGGCTTGCGGCCCGGCGTCATCTACAACCAGCCGACGCCGCTCGCGCCCGGCCTCTATCAGGTGAAGGTCGCGGCGCGCGACGCGCGCGGCGGACAGGTGGGCAGCGCCTCGCAGTGGATAGAGATTCCAGACCTCTCGAAGCGACAGCTCGCCCTGAGCAGTCTGCATCTCGGCGGTCGCGTCGTCGGGAGCGCGGACGCGTCGAAGGCCGGAGCCGCGCCGCAGGTTCAGTTCAGCGTCTCGCGCCGCTTCGCGCGCTCCACGCGCCTCGACTTCCTGGCCTTCATCTACAATGCCGCGCGCGCCGCGGGCGGGCCGGTAGACCTCTCGGCGCAGGTTCAGGTCTTGCGCGGCGGACGCGCCGTCGTCAGTGCGCCCGCGCGCAAGCTCACGCCCGACCAGACGGCAGACCTCGCGCGCATCCCCTTCACGGGCGCGGTCACGCTCGGCCAGCTCCCCGCGGGGCAGTACGAGCTGGAGGTCAAGATCACGGATAACGTCTCGAAGGCGACGGCCACAGAGCGCGTCGCCTTCGAGGTTCTATAGTTGTCGGTTCTGTAGTCGTCGGGAAGGTTTGTTCGCCACGTCCGGTTCAGGGGCGTGCTTCGGCCCGCCGCTTCAACTCACACGGAGCTTGAGGCGGCGGGCCGAAGCATGTCCCTGAACGACGGGCAAAGCGTTTAGCAGCTCGCTCTAAGAGGGGAACGCTTCGTCGGCGGTCGGCCCGTAGACCGAGGGCAGCGGCACGTCGAGCAGACGCAGGTAGACGGAGAGCTGGCCGCGGTGATGGATGATGTGGTTGAGGCCCATCGAGCGCAGCACGGCCACGCGCGGCATCTCGAATAAGACCTGCCCGTTCCTCTTCAGACGCCAGGTCTTCAACATGTGCTCGTCGTCGGCCTGAGCCTGCAACAGCTCTGCGGCCTGCGCGACGTTGTAGTCGAACTTCTCCAGCAGCTCCGAGACGTTCGACGCCACGAACGGCTGGTAGTTACCCGCGGCAAAGTCCACCTCGTCCTGCATCAGCGTCATGGAGACAAGGCTCGGCAGCTCCGCGATGTGCCCGGCCAGCCGGCCCAGCGTCATGGACTTCTCGTGCGGACTCCACGCCAGCTTCTCCTCCGGCACGCGCTCCAGCATCCGCCGCGTCGTCGCCGCCTCGCGCCGAAGCTCCTCCGCAATCGGCTCACTCAAGCTCATAAGTTGACCCTCCATAATTTCAGAAGTCGAAGAGCGAAAAACATTCTACGCTCCGCCGCCCGCCGTCGTTTCATCGGAATTCAAACTTCAGCACCGGCCCGCCCCCTCCCGGCACAGACTTCGACGCCAACTCCTCCAGTCGCTCCGGTCTAGTTTTCGGTATTTGCGAGTTCGCAACGCGTCGCGTCGCGGTAGGGGGCGACGCGCCCTCTCTCAAGATCGCGCCTCCCCCTTTTCTTCCGCCCCCGCCATGCCTGAATCTGTTTGAGCAGGCTGCACACTCACGGCGCGGGCGCGTGCGCCGTCTGCGCGGGCTGTCCGTTCGATTTCGCGCGGCGCGAGGCACGCTCGACGTGGTTCGCGCTCTCCCACGCGGCGAGTACCGCCGGATCGTCGGCGAACAGGTTACGCATCACCGGGTCAAGCTCGCGCACGATGTCCGCGCACTCCCGCAGGAGTCTCTTGACGCTCGCCGTGGACGTGACGCGCGACTCCGTGCTCTGTATCCGACGGCTGACGGACTGCTCGAAGTCCGCGGCGGCTGCGGAGAGGTCTTCGACGAAGCCCGCCGACAGGCCGCGCTTGACGAACTCGTTTTTGAGCGATGCGACGTCAACGGCGACGCTACGCGCGAAGCTGAGCAGGTCTTGATCCTTGAGCCGCGCGGGCGCGCGGAACTTGTCAGCGACTCCCGGCATTGTCTTCTCCATCGGCCTCGCCGTCCGGCTGATGGCTTCGAGCTTCGCGCGAAGTTTCTCGCGCGCGGCCTTCTTACTTGTCCCGCTCTCGGCGACGGAGCGCTTGCTGCTCGACTGCGCCGTGGCCTGCGCCTCAAGCTGCGCGAAGGTCTGCCGCAGTCGCGCAAGCAGCTCGACCGCGTAAGAGTCCGCGGGAATCCTCGCGGTCAGCGCCGCGCCGCACTCCTGCACGCGCAGAAACATCTCGTACATTCTTGTGTCTTGATTGTTCATGGCAGTCTTTCTCCTCTTGTGGGTGGAGAGGCTCGGAGAAGAGCCGAAGGCGCTAGTGTTCCTTCAGCATGATGCGAGGTTACTTTTTAGCGCACGCCCCGGCGTGGTGGTCGCCTGAGCGCACGCGGATTATATCCATTTCCGCCGCGACCGCAACTAAAATTTTTCAACCCGCGCGCGTCTCGCAAGCAACGCGCAAACAGGTCAGTACCCGAAGCGTTCACGATGTGGTACGACCGCTCTCGACCGCTCAAATCGGGTATTTCGGACATGCAATCGGATAAATAATACTTGCAACTCCATTTTTCACACCCGCAATCCCAATTATCGCGTCTGCAACGCCAACTTTCGCATCTGTAATGACGATTTTCACGCCTGCAATCGTCAAATCGACGATTGCAACGAAAGATTTCACGCCTGAAATGATAAATTTCGTCAGTGCAATGCAATATTTCATAACTACACTCTAACTTTCATATCCGCAATGAGAGATTTACCGCTTGCAATGAAAGATTTAGCTGTGGCAATGAGAAATTTTAGGCCCATAATGCCTGATTCGATATACTTGTAATCAGATTTATAGCCGAGAAGCGAACATTAAAGATATCTCCTTCCACCCTTAATCCTACACTTACGGTGAGTGCCATGAGTATTAACAAAGAATACTTGACAACCTGTTCGCGGGGGAAGTAAAAGTTCCGTCCGTCAGCAATACCTCGCTACGTTCCCGGCCAGCGTAGCATTTCACGTAACCGTCACTTACTGATTCGAGACGTAATTACCGGTTAGGGAAGCTTCAAGGGATTCTGCTAACCTTACGCCCAATACTTTACATCCAAGCAAACAGTTATCTCATGAAGGCTTAAACCTCCGTGAGTGCAATGAAACCTTGCGTGCTGGAGGGCTGCTCTATGTTAGGTAGCAAAAGACTGACTGCCTTTCTCTTTGTATTGCTCGTCCTGATGATAGTAAGTTCCACGCTGGCCTTTAATAGACAGGAGCAGTCGGGTCAGTCTACCAATGCTCCGAGCCAGCGCCGCATCAATGCAGATGAGCTACAGAGAAAAGACGCTGAGCGTCGGAGTCATTATCCTGTAGTCAATTACGACGCGCCTGAAGATACAACAGACCCTGAGAAACTTGCTAAAAGGAAAGACAGGAACAAACATTTTGATAACCGGAACTTCGTTAGCAGTGACCCTGCGCCTAGGATTACGGAATCGGCACGCATCATGGAAGGGTATTACGTCCCGGCACTCCCGGTTACCCAGAGCGGCCTCATAATTTCTGGTGAAGTGATAGACTCGCAAGCCCATCTCTCTAATGATAAGTACGACGTATATACGGAATTGACAGTCCATGTTGACGAAGTAATTAATAATTCAACGCCCGTGCCGGTAGCTCAGGGCGACCTGATTACCGCGGTGCGTGAGGGCGGGATAGTACAATACTCGAATGGGCATCAACGGCTTTATGATTTGGCAGGAGAAGGGATGCCTGTCGCCGGCAGGAAGTACGTCTTATTTCTTAAAGCGATAAAACAAAGCGATGATTACGAACTGCTCACAGGCTATGAAATATCGCCGAACGGTATTGTGCCCGTCGATCAGTCATCGCAGTTTAAGTCCTATGAGGGCTACAGTGTAGACGCCTTCCTCAGCGCAGTACGCACGGCCATTGCTCAATCCCAGCAAACTAAACCTGGTAATTAGAGGCGAGGAAAATGCATATACGTCCTCACACCCTGAAGATTGTCAACATCGTCTTATTGCTCGCGTGTTTACTGGTTGGAGCTGATGTGCTAGTAGCGGCTCGCGCCGAGGCATGTGAATACCCGAATCTTGCCACTAATCCTACCTTTTTCAGTTGGGCACCCTTTAATTCAGTGACTGTATTGATTGACGATACTTGGAACTCTGACGATAGGGGCGCATTCGAGAGCGGCATAAGGCGTTGGAACTTTTGGAAAACTTTCGACTGTTCCCAAGTTACCTTTGATACATTCACTGCTTACCACTTTGACAGCTACTCAGCCAGTATATTGCCTCCTGATTATGTAGTCTTTTGGGAACAGCATGACCCCGGTACGGGTTATAACGGAAACACTACGCAACACTTCGCGGGTGGCCGTGTTGTAAGTGCAACTATACAAATAAAACCGGGGCTGGTTAATAACGCTCCTAGCAATACCTCTGGCCCCTTCGGTTACTTCAATTATTTAGGCACGCATGAGATAGGTCACACCTTTGGCTTAGCAGACTGTTTAAGTTGCGCCAACGGGTCAACCATAATGGGGAGGCAGGCCAACGACGCACAGTTTAATACAGGCGGGCCTACTCAATGCGACGCAGAGCAAGTATCACTAATTTACTGTCAAATCGCGCCTACCGCTACGCCCACTCCACCGATCACCCTGGAGGGATGTCAAGGTGATGGTGAGTATTGGAACTTTGCAGAGAATAACTGCCAGTCTGCGGGTGATTGTACCAACAGCGGCGGAACTTTGAACTTCGCACAAGCTACTTGTGATGGCGGTGTCAATAACACATGCGACCCGCCATTCTATTATGACCCGAACTTCGGGACTTGCGTGGAGGTGGGGCCGTTAGATAATGACTGTAGCCCGTATGCTTACCTGAATTGCATAGACAGTATGGGCTGGTTCGACGAGTTCTGCCAGTGCCACTGGGACACCCCCGTCATTGTTGATGTGCTCGGCAACGGCAACGACCTGACCGACGCCGCCCACGGGGTCAGGTTCATGTTCCAGCCTGGTAAAGCGCCCCTGCAACTCTCTTGGACGGCGGCAGGCTCGGACGACGCCTTCCTTGTGCTCGACCGCAACGGCAACGGGATGATTGACGACGGCTCGGAGTTGTTCGGCAATCTCACATCGCAGCCGCCGTCGAACAACCCGAACGGCTTCCTCGCCTTGGCCGAGTTCGACAAGCCGGAGCAGGGCGGCAACTCCGACGGATTGATAGATGGCAAGGACGCCATCTTCCCACGCTTGCGGCTGTGGCAGGACGCCAACCACGACGGTGTCTCGCAGCCCGAAGAGTTGCACGCGCTGCCGGAGTTGGGCGTGGAGACAATCTCACTCGACTACAAGGAGTCGAAGCGGACGGATCAGTACGGCAACCGCTTCCGCTACCGCGCGAAGGTTGACGATGCCAGGCATTCGCACGTCGGGCGCTGGGCGTGGGACGTATTCCTGCAAGTAGAGTCCACCCACAGGAAGTGAAGCTGACCAAATCAAAATCAAATGTAAAAAAGGCCGCCTGATACGGGCGGCCTTTCACTTTAATGACGATAATATTATCGATGCGGTACGAGACTGTTATCCTTTATCGGCGCGTCCGATTCAGAAGTCGCGCGATGGCTAAGAGGTGACGATCATCGCGCCTTCGGGGCATAGCAACGCTAGCCGACGTGGCGCCACGCGCCGGCTTTTGCGTCGGCGGCGAGTTAGTTGTTAAATATCCGAAGCCGAAATTCCATCTGAGGGCGGTAAAAAGGTTGCGCCCACACGCGACCGAAGATGTTTGCAAACCGATGTAGGTGTGCCGCGACGCAGCGCCCGGCGCGTGGCCGCCCGCTTTTTCTTTGAGAGGCTTATTATGAAAAGAGCAAGTCACTTGTGCTTCGTAATCATCGCGTCCGCGGTTCTGCTCACGGGTTGTCGCAGGCAGGGTGGCGGCGGGGAGACGTTCACGCTGCCGCAGCCGGCGAGCAACAACGGCTCCGCCGCAAACATCGAGCACAACTCTTACGCCGACGTGGTGGCGCGCGTCGCGCCCGCGGTCGTCACCATCCGCGCCGAGCGGCGCATACGCGCGCCGCAGCAGCACCCGTTCTTCGACGACCCGTTCTTCCAGGACTTCTTCGGCGGGCGCGCGCCGCAGATGCAGCAGCCGCCGCCGCGCGAACTCAAGCAGCAGGCGCTCGGCTCCGGCGTCGTCATCAGCCCGGACGGCTACATCGTCACGAACCACCACGTCGTCGACGGCGCGCAGCAGATCACCGTTGACCTCACAGACCGGCGCAGCTTCGCCGCGAAGGTCGTCGGAACCGACCAGCCGTCAGACCTCGCCGTTCTGAAGATTGACGCGAAGGATTTGCCCGTGCTCACGCTCGGCGACTCGGACAAGGTTCGCGTCGGCGACATCGTGCTCGCCGTCGGAAACCCGCTCGGAGTCGGGCAGACCGTCACCGCCGGAATCATCAGCGCGAAGGGGCGGCGCACGGGACTCTCCGACGGAAGCTTTGAAGACTTTCTGCAAACCGACGCGCCCATCAACCAGGGCAACTCCGGCGGCGCGCTCGTCAACACAGCGGGCGACCTCATCGGCATCAACTCGCAGATACTCTCGCCTTCGGGCGGCAACATCGGCATCGGCTTCGCCATCCCCTCGAACATGACGCGCACGGTCGTCGAGCAGCTCATCAACAAAGGCAAGGTGCGGCGCGGGCAGCTCGGCGTCTACGTGCAGGGCGTGACGGAAGACCTCGCGCAGAGTCTCGGCCTGAAGGAGGCGCGCGGCGTCATCGTCAGCGGCGTGCAGAAGGGGAGCGCGGCGGAGAAGGCGGGCTTGAAGCAGGGCGACGTGATCACGGCCATCAACGGCAACGCCGTCAACGACGCGAACGAGCTGCGCAACCTCGTCGCCGCGACGCAGCCCGGCTCGGACGTGACGCTGACCATCGTGCGCGACGGGCGCGAGCAGCAGTTGAAGGCCACGCTCGGCGAGCTTAACGAAAACGGCAGCGGCCCGGAAGGGCAGGGCGAGCAGGGCGGCGGCGGGCAGAGTGAGGGCGGAAAGCTCGGCCTCTCGGTCGCGCCGCTCACGCCGGAGCTTGCGTCGCGCCTGCATCTCCCCGAAGACAAGCAGGGTTTGGTCGTCACCGGCGTTGACCCTTCGGGGCCGGGCGCGGACGCCGGCCTGCAACAGGGCGACCTCGTCGAGCAGGCGAACCGACAGCCCTTGAAGTCGGTCGAAGACCTGCGCGCGGCGATTCAGAACGCGGGCGACCGGCCCGTGCTCCTGCTCGTCACTCGACCGGGCGAGGGCACGCTCTTCGTGACGGTGCGACCGCGGAAGTGAAAATGATGAATGCGAAGCAGTAGCCAGTAGACAGTAGTCAGTAGTCAGTATGCTCCGCTCGATGGGCACTGGCTCTGACACGCGGACGATTCGTCGGCGAATGTATTTCTACTGGCTACTGACTACTGGCTACTGCTCTTCCTTATGCACCTCGTCGAGATTCTGCTGCCGCTCTATGACAACGAGGGCCGACGCTTCGGCGCGGAGGCATTCGACCGCGTGCGCGACGAGCTGGCCGCACGCTTCGGCGGCGTGACCGCGTTCCGGCGCTCGCCCGCGGAGGGCGTCTGGCGTGAGGGCGGCGAGGAGAGCCGCGACCGCGTCGTCGTCTTCGAGGTGATGTCGGACGCGCTCGAACGCGAGTGGTGGCGCGACTACCGCGCCGACCTTGAGCGCCGCTTCCGGCAGGAGAAGATGGTCGTGCGCGCGACCGAGTTCGAGGAGCTTTGAAGGAAGGGTAAAAGGGGAAGAGGGGAAGTCAATCACCCTTTCGCCTTTTACCCTCTTCCCCTTTTACCCCTCAGCTTTTTAGTCGGCCGCGGTCGCGTGGACAGCGCCACTCGGCAGGGCGAGTTCGGGTTCGTTGACTGCAACCGGCTCGCCCTTCGTGTACGAGTGGCCGGTGATGAGGCCGAGGACGAAGTAGCCGAGGATGAGCGCGCCGACGGCGAAGGTTGTGTCGCCGATGGCCCGCATCCAGCGCAGGTCGTTCATCAGGCCGGTCTGGAGGAACTCCGCGGAGCGCGCGTACCAGGTGCCGTACTCGACCGAGGCCCACGTCTGCATCAGCCCGATGGGCAAGAGCGAGAGCAGGGCCATCAGCGCCAGCCCGCCGTTAATCAGCCAGAAAGACCAACGAAGCGGCCACTCCTTCCACGCGCGCCCGCCGCGCAGCGCACGCAGACAGAAGAGCATCAACCCGATGCCGAGCATGCCGTAGACGCCGAAGAGCGCGGTGTGTCCGTGCAGCGGCGTCGTGTTCATGCCCTGCATGTAGTAGAGCGCGACGGGCGGGTTTATGAGGAAGCCGAAGAGGCCCGCGCCGACGAAGTTCCAGAAGGCAACGGCGACGAAGAAATAGAGCGGCCACTTGTAAGCGGCCATCCACTGCTTCACGCGTGCGAGCCTGATGTTCTCCCACGCCTCAAACCCGATGAGCACGAGCGGCACAATCTCCAGCGCCGAGAAGACCGCGCCGAGCGCAAGCACACTGTTCGGCGTGCCGGTGAAGTAGAGGTGGTGGAACGTGCCGATGATGCCGCCCGAAAGGAAGATGACCGTCGAGAACAGAACGGCCTTCGTCGCCGTCTCGACGCGCAGCAGGCGCAGCCGCGTGAAGAGGAACGCGATGACGACCGTGGCGAAGACCTCGAAGAAGCCCTCGACCCAGAGGTGCACGACCCACCAGCGCCAGTATTCCGCCGTGACGATGTGGCTGCGCTGCCCGTACATCAGCCCCGCCGCGTAGAAGAGCGGGATGGCGACCGACGCGACGGTGAAGAGCATGAGAAGCGAGCGCGACTCGTCTCTGCGTTTGAGCGCGGGCGCGAGCGCCCTCCACATCAGGCCGAGCCAGAAGACGAGGCCGACGAAGAGAAGTATCTGCCAGAATCTCCCCAAGTCAACATACTCGTAGCCCTGATCGCCGAACCAGAACCAGTAGTTGCCGAGCATCTGGCGGATGCCGAGCCACTCGCCCACGAGCGAGCCGACGACGACGAAGAGCAGCGCCGCAAACAGCAGGTTAACTCCGAGCCGCTGCCGCCGAGGCTCGGAGCCGCTGACCGCGGGCGCGATGAAGAGGCCGGTGGCGAGCCACGAAGTCGCAATCCAGAAGATGCCGATCTGCGTGTGCCAGGTGCGAACGACCGAGTAGGGGAGCCACTTCGCGAGAGGGATTCCGTAGAGGCCGTTGCCTTCGACGCCGTAGTGCGCCGCGACGACGCCCAAGCCGATCTGGACGACGATGAGCGCGGCGACGACGAAGAAGTATTTGAAGGTCGCGCGCTGCGAAGGAGTGATGTTGAGGCCGAGCAGAGGGTCGTCCGCCGGCACCTCGCCGTGTGCCGCCTCTCTTTCCTGCGAGGCGAAGTACCAGACCATGCCGCCGATGCCGGCGAGCAGGAGCACGAAGCTGATGACGCTCCAGACGACCGAGTCGCCGGTGACGACGTTGCCGACGAGCGGCTCGTGCGGCCAGTTCTGCGTGTAGCTGACGCGTTCGCCGGGCCGGTTCGTCGAGGCGGCCCACGAAGTCCAGAAGAAGAACGCGCCCATCTGCCGCGCCTTCGCGACGTCGGTCAGAGAGCCGGCGGGGATCGCGTACTCGTTGCGGCCCGCTGAGAACACGTCCCCGTAGTAGGCCGTGAGGTTTTCAAGCGCGGCGGCGCGCGTGGGCGAAATTGTCAGGCGGCCCGTCGCCGGGTCGTAAGTGTTCGTCCGCATCTCGCGCTCCAGGCGCGCGCGCAGGACGGCCTGCCGCTCGGCGTCAAGCGCGTCGAAGCCCTCTGCGCCCTCTGTGCGCGCCCAGGCGTCGAGCGTGAAGAGAGACTCGCGGTGCAGCCAGTCGGCAGTCCAGTCGGGGGCGACGTATGCACCGTGG
>JALZHC010000300.1 GCA_030914105.1 Acidobacteriota bacterium | reverse complement strand
CGCCTGCGCCGCGCTCGCCTTCGCACAGACCGGCGCGGACAGGCCGGCGCGCGTCGGCGCGGGAGCGCCTTACGACGAACAGGTCAAGGCTCTGCTCACGCGCCCGGAAATGCAGGCGGCCTTCGCCGACGTGGACAAGAACCGCGACGCGATTCGCAAAGAGTGGATCGCGCTGACGGAGATTAACGCGCCTTCCGGCAAGGAGGCCGAGCGCGCCGCCTTCATCGAGAGCATCCTGCGTGGTTACAAGTCGGTCGAGGTTCGACGCGACTCCGCCGGCAACATCATCGCCACGCGCCGCGGCACGGGCGGCGGCCCACTCGTCGTCATTGACGCGCACATGGACACGGTCTTTCAGGAGGGGTTGAAGATCAAGGTCACGGAACGCGAGGGGCGACTCTACGCGCCCGGCATCGGCGACGACACGCGCAACGTCGAGGCCATGCTCGCCATGATTCGCGCGCTCGACGCCGCCGGCGTCAAGACGAAAGGCGACCTCGTCTTCCTCTTCACGGTCGAAGAGGAGACGACCTTCAAGGGCGTCAACCAGTTCGTCAAAGATAACCGGGCGAAGGTCGGCCACTACATCGCGCTCGACGGCGGCTACGAAGGCTTCACCTACGGCGGCATCGGCATCAACTGGTACCGGCACCACTTCATCGGGCCGGGCGGCCACACGCGCTCGGCCACGCCGCCCTTCTCCGCAACGCTCCCACTCGCGCGCGCCATCGAGCGCATCTACCAGCTACCGCTTCCCGCCGGCGTCCCGACCAACCTCAACGTCGGCATGCTCGGCGGCTCCGAGGTCGTCAACGCCAAAGCCTCCGACGCGTGGTTCACGGTTGACCTGCGCTCGACGAGCAACGACGTGATCGCCGACCTCGAACGCAAGATCGCCGTCATCCTTCAGGAGGAGGCCCAGCGCGAGCACATGACCGTGAAGACGGAGCGCATCTCCGCCACTCCCGCCGCACAGATACCCGGCCACCGCAACTCGCCGCTCGTCAAGACCGCGGAGGCCGTCCACTACGCGATGGGCTTCCAGCCCTCGCTCTCGACGGCGGGGTCGAACAACGGCAACGTCGCACTGCTCGCCGGCCTGTCCGCCATCTCCACCGGCGCGGCTGACTGCGGCAACGCACACGCCCTCACAGAGTGGTGCGACCCCGAAACGATTTACAAAGGCATCCAGAAGACGATCCTGCTCGGCGTGGCGATGGCGGAGTTAAGTAAGTGATGAATGCGGAATGAGGAATGATGAATGTTAAGATAAGAGAGGCCCTGCCTTCACATTCAACACTCCTCATTCCGCATTCATCATTCCTCATTCAGTCTTTCGCTCGGTGCGGCTGAGGCCGACTTTTGAGAGCGCCCAGGCGCCCATGACGACGGCGAACTTGCCGAGGCTGAAGCGCTCTTCGTGGGCGTCCATGCGCGTGACGCGACCGTGCGTGGCGTGTGTGCGTGGGCGCTCTTTCGTGCTGGAGTCGGAAGCTTTCGAGCGTGAGTCGGAGGTGCGCTGGCGTCGCGGCTCTTCGCCGCCAGCGTTCGAGCGCCCGCGGTCGCCGGGCCGCTTCTCGCCCTTCTCCTTGGCGTCGGGCGCGCCGCGCTTCGCCATCGCGTTCTCAATCTCGGAGTTGATCTCGCCGCCGACGAGGATGGCCGCGCCCGTGAAGTAAAACCAGAGCATGAGGATGATGACCGCGCCGAGCGAGCCGTAGGTCGCGCTGTAGCTGTTGAAGAAGGTCAGGTAGGTCTTGAAGGCGAAGGAGACCAGAAGCCAGAGCGCGACGCCCGCGACCGAGCCGGGCGTGATCCACTTCCAATCCTGGTCGCGCGCGTCGGGCGCAAAGTAGTAGATGAGCGCGAAGCCCAACAACACGAAGGCGAGCACAATCGGCCACTGCACAATCTTCCACGTCAGCGCGAAGGCCGCGCCCAGCCCGAACTTGACGGCGACCGTGTCGGCAAGGTCGTGACCGTAGAGGACGAGCACCAGCGACGAGATGATGAGAAAGGAGAGCGCCAGCGTCAGCCCGATGGCGACGAGCCGAACCTTCCACCACGGCCGCGTCTCCTTCAGGTCGTAGGCCGCGTTCAGCGACTCGCTGATGGCCGTCATGCCGTTCGACGCCGCCCAAAGGGTCGCCAGTATCCCGAACGAGAGCTTGCCGCCGCCGCTCCCCTGTGTCACGTCGTTGACGGTCTTGGCGATGAGCTGCGAGGCGTCGCCGGGCAGAACCGCGCCGAGGTAGCGGAAGAGTCCGGCGCGGAGCTGGCTGTCCTCGCCCGCGAAGTAGCCGAGCAGAGAGGTCATGAAGAGCAGCGCCGGGAAGAGCGCGAGCAGGAAATAGTAAGAGAGCTGCGCGGCGTAGCCGAGGATGCCGTCCTCGGTCGTCTCCTTGTAGACGCGCCCGCCCAGCTCCTTCAGACTCAGCCCGCCGAGGCTCAGCGACTTGAACATAGCTTCGTCCCTCCCGTGCCCTGTAAGTCTTGCCGCGTGTGTCGTCGAAAGCTTCACGATTTGTTAAAGAGTTGACCACGAGAGGCGCGAGCCGGCGGGTGCGCGAGGAGGTAGCGCGGGAACGATATGACCGCGCGGCTGAACTGTCAGGGAGAGGCTGCCTCCATCCTCAGCTTACGCTCCGCGAGTGTTGGTCGAGAGCTATTTGATGAGCGTGCCGGTGCGCTGCCGAGCATCCCCGGTGTCGGGTTGCTCAGTCGTTCTTACCTTCGGAGGAGGGCGTTTACGGCGGCGCTCATCCCCTCCGGAGTCATCTCCTGCGGTGGCAGCTCGCGACCGTTGACGAAGAGCGAAGGCGTGGCCCTGACGCCCGCCGCGTCGCCGCGCTGCTCGTCGGCGCTGATGCGGGCCAACACCTGCTCGGCGTCCATGTCGCGCGCGAACCTCTCGGCGTCGAGGCCCAGAGAGAGCGCGTACTCGACGAACCTGGGACGGCCCACACCGGCCCACTCGGCCTGGCGCTCGAAGAGCAGGTCGTGCATCTCCCAGAACTTGCCTTGCAGCGCGGCGGCCTCGGAAGCCTGCGCGGCTTCGAGCGCGTGCGGGTGGATGCCGTTCAAAGGGTACTGGCGGAAGACGAGGCGGAGGTCGGTGCCGTGCTCCTCTTGAATCTTCTTGAGCTCAGGCTCAAGCTGGCCGCAGGGCGGGCACTGGAAATCGCCGAACTCTTCGACGGTAACGGTTGCGGCCACCGGCCCCCTGACGTGCGGCGGCACAGCGCCCTCCGGTGCGGCTGATAAATCCTTCGCAGTTTCGACGGGCAGCGCCCTGCGGAACGGCCCGCGCCCCGCGACCCAGAGACCCGCCAGCGTCCCTGCGGCCAGCCCGCACAATATGACTGCCAGATATAAAAGTCGCTTCATGGCCTACGACCGCGCGTCGGAATCATCCCGCTGCGCGGGGCGCAGGAAGGCTCTAAATGGAAAGTGGTAGCCGACGCGCGCTCGGCTACCACACTTCCTGTCTGAGACAGGAGCCGCCGCTACTTCGTGCCTCCGGTCTGCGGGTTGCAGGCCCCTCCCGGTTTGCGACAGTCCGCCCCACACTGCTCCAACTGGCGTGCGCACTGCCCGAAGGCGCTCTTCTCTTCGCCGTTCGTTGCCTTGCAATCCTCGAAAGCGATCTCGCACGCCGTGGCGCACGCCTGGCACTCAGGCGTCGGATGGCCGCTGGATGACTTCTGTGCCGACGAGACCACTGAAAGCTGCAACGTCACCGCCAGAAAGGCGGCTACGAAGGCGGCGGAAAAATAGGCGAGACTCTTCTTCATAATCATCTACCTCCTTGAACGTTCGGCGAGGTCGGGGGCAATAGCTCTCCCTCGTCGGTTAAGACAGATTCAGGGGTGTCGTGAGCCGATTTATAGCACACGGAAAAGACAATAACCAGAGACGGAGATGGCCCGATGCCAGCGCCGTCCGGACGCTCGACCGAGGCGCACGCTCCGCGCCTCAGAGGCGGCGAAGAGCTATTTGACGAGCGTGCCGGTGCGCCGCCAGCGCGTGTTGCGGAAGAAGTCGAGGAGGAAGCCGAACGAGCCTTCCGCGTGCGGCGCGCTCTCGTCGTAAGACCAGTAGACGAACATCGCGCGACCGATGATGGCGTCGCGCGGGACGTAGCCCCAGAAGCGGCTGTCCTGGCTGTTGTCGCGGTTGTCGCCCATCACGAAGTAGTGGCCTTCGGGGACGACGAACTCCTCCGCCCCTTCGTTGAAGCGGCGCGCGCCGCTCAGAGACCTTGGGTTCCAGTAGACGATGTATGGGAACTCGCTCGAACGCACGGGCGCGTTCTCCCTGACGAGCGGCTCGCCCTTCTCGTCCTTGAGCGGCGCACCCTTCTCATCGCCGTTCATGGGGTCGCCGTCGTCTTCGGGCGGCGGGTTGACCGCCGCGACCTTCTGCTCTTTCAGCAGCTCGCCGTTGACGTAAACGTCCGTGCCCTTCGTCGTGATGTGGTCGCCCGGCAGGCCGACGACGCGCTTCACGTAGTTCGTCTTGTAAGGGATGTTGTTCGGGTCTGTGTCGTTGACGCTCGCGTTGTCGCGGAAACGCGGCTCGCCCTGAAACTTGCCTGGGTACTTGAAGACGATCACGTCGCCGCGCCGTATCTCGCGCTGCGGCAGGAACGGCAGGACGGGGCCGGGCGCGAAGACGAACTTGTTGACGAGCAGGTGGTCGCCGATGAGGATCGTGTTCTGCATCGAGCCGGTCGGAACCTTCACCGCCTGCACGACGAACGTCATGCCGAACAGAGCCATGATGGCCGTCACCACCAGCGACTCGAAATACTCGCGCGCAGTGCTGCGCGCAGGCCCCGCCTCCTTGTGCGCAGCCTCCTTCGACCCGCCCGCGCCGTCGCGCCCCGACGCGCGCGCGCGCACCCGCGCGCCTTCCGTCTCGGCGGGCGGCTCGGCCACCCCCGCTCCCCTCTGCTCTCTGCTCATATAGACTCATCCTAGTGAACCTCTTTGACGGCGGTCAAGCCAACGCCCGCCGGTGGCGAACGAATTATCCCCGGCCCTGACGCAAACATCCCTCCGCACCTCCTCCAGCACCTTCGCGTTTAAGCTCGGCTTACTTAACCGCGGAGGCCGCGAAGAAGGCGCGAAGGGCGCGAAGGTTTCTCGCCGGGTGAGGTGAAATCGCTTTGTTTCATGCACGAAACACTGTTCCATTCCCGCATGATTTGTGCTACAATATCTCCCATGAAAGCGACGGAGAAAAAGCGTGGCGAGCGTGCCAGAGAGTTCACGCCAGCCGAGCAGCGCTCGGCGCGTGCCGAGCGGGTCAAGGTCTTCGAGGCCGAGCCTTACGGCTGGATCGCGCAGTCCGAGTCGGGCGTCGAGCGCGGCTACCACCTCTTCCGCGACCCCGACACGAAGGCGCTGGCCTGCACCTGCGCCGACTTCATCTTCCGCGGCAACGCAGAGCCGGGCTACGAGTGCAAGCAC
>JALZHC010000879.1 GCA_030914105.1 Acidobacteriota bacterium | reverse complement strand
CGGTTGAAGCCGAAGCGCGCCTCGTTGACGGTGCTGGGGCCGAAGGTGTGCGACTCGTTGAAGGTGAGAATCTGGCGGCGCGACTGGCGCGTATCGCCGAAGCCGGGGATGGAGTTGCCCTGCAAGTTCGGCTCGCCGCGCAGGTCGCGCTGGACGGCGTAGTAGGCGTGCAGGTGGTCGTCCGCCGAGAGGTTATGGCTGATGTCGATGGTCTCCTGGTCGATGTTGACGGGCGCGGTGGCCGAGCCGACGAAGCGCGGCGACCCATTCGGCCCCGTCGCGTTCGGGGACGGGATGAAGCTGAGGAGCTTGATGGTGGTCGGGTTGGTGGCCGCGGCGCGCTGCGCGGGGCTGAGCACGTCGGAGACGAGCGTGAGGCCCTGGCGCTGGCGCAGGCCCTCGTAGGAGAAGAAGAAGAAAGTCTTGTTCTTGCCGTTGTAGCCGATGGCGTGGCCGCCCTCACCGAAGTGCGGCAGCATGATGGGGCCGCCGAGGGCGACGCCGAACTGATTGCGGCGGAAGGGCGGCTTCTGGGCGTCGAAGAAGTTGCGCGCGTCGAGCGCGTCGTTGCGGAGGAACTCGAACAGCTCGCCGTGGAAGTCGTTCGAGCCGGAGCGCGTGGCGATGTTGACGATGGCCCCGCTGTTGCGCCCGTACTCGGCGCTGAAGGTTGAGTTGTCGGCCTTGAACTCGGAGACAGTGTTGATCGAGGGCTGGAAGGTGATCTGGTTCTGCACCATGTCATTGAGGTTGACGCCGTTGATCTGGAAGTTGACGGTGTCCTCGCGGTTGCCGGCGGTGTTGAAGGCGAAAGAGCCCTGGCCGCGAAGCGGCGCGGTGAGGAATCCGTTCTGCGGCGGCGTGACCGAGCCGGGCAGGAGCAGGCCGAGGTCGACGAAGTGGCGACCATTTAAGGGAATCTCCTGCACGGTGCGCTGGTTGATGACCGTGCCGACCGAGGTCGTGGCCGTCTCGACGACGGGCGGGGCTGCCGTGACCGTCACCTCCTGCGTGACGCTCCCCACGGTAAGCTGGAAGTTCTGCACGACCGTGCGCGCTACTTCGACGCTCAGGTCTGAGGCGGCCTGCGCCTGGAACCCCTGCGCCTGAACTTCGACGCGGTAGAGGCCGGGCTGAAGCGCCGCGATCTGGTAGTTGCCGTCGGCGTCGGTCTGCGTGGTGCGCTCCGCGCCGGTGGCCTGGCTGCGCACAGTCACCTTCGCGTTCGGCACGACCGCGCCCTGCTGGTCTGTGACCGTGCCCTGGAGCGTCGCCGTTGACTGCGCGAAGGCCGTCGCACTCAAAGCGAGGCACAGCGCCGCCGCGAGTGACAGGGCCGAAAACCTGAAGACGTTCTTTCTCTCACTCATAAGCATCTCCTTCGAGACCGACGTTTCTCAAAGCGGGGAGTGGCGGCACGAGACAGGAAGCCGTCGCGCGAGGCATCTTAAGAAACGGCTCTTCCGTGCGTGGAAGAGCCGTGCCCGGCAGGGCGAGCGCGCGGCTTCGGGTCGTTCAATGCTTCAAACTTCAAACAGTGTGGGCGGGGCGCTAATAACAGACAGGCAACGCTGGTGCCATTTGCGCGGGCGCGAATTTCCACACGAAAGTCGGCGCGTCCGAGACTTGCCGGGCGGCGGACGACTCCAAATTTCCAGCCTTCATCCAAAATTTTGAAGCCGGGACGCGAAGTTTGAAGTCGCAGCGCGCGAAGTTTGAAGTCGGAGAGCGCGCGCACGGCCTCGGCGTAATGGCTCGGCGGCCCTCTCCTCGCCCGTCGGCCTTCGTGAATACTTCGTAACCTTTGGGGGTTAGCATCGCCCTCACGCGCCGCCGCTGAAGAGGTTGACGCACGGGGGCCGACGAAGGCCGTCGAGACGTTGACGTGCGACGGTGAAAGGAGTGAAGAGATGGAGACTGATTCGGGTCGGACGACTTCCGTGTGGATGGCGACCGCGGACGTGCCAGCGCCCGCGACGCTCGCGGCCGACGAGTCGGCGGACGTGTGCATCGTCGGCGCGGGACTGGCCGGCTTGACGACCGCATACCTGCTCGCGCGCGAGGGCGCGTCCGTAGTCGTGCTCGACGACGGGCCGGTCGGCGGCGGCATGACGGCGCGCACGACGGCGCACCTCTCGAACGCGCTCGACGACCGCTACTACAACCTTGAGCGCCTGCACGGCGAGCGCGGCGCGCGCCTGGCCGCCGAGAGCCACACGGCGGCGATTGATTGCGTCGAGCGAATTGTCGGCGACGAAGGGGTTGAGTGCGACTTCGAGCGGCTGGACGGCTACCTCTTCGTC
>JALZHC010000299.1 GCA_030914105.1 Acidobacteriota bacterium | reverse complement strand
CATCGTCCCCGCGCCGACAACTCCGATGATCTCGGCCACTTGAAGTCTCCGAAGAAAATTTTTAGCTGCGCCAGTCGGGCGGCGGCGGCGGCGCGTCAGTCTTCTGCCGCGCGTCCGACGCCTGCCGCGTCTGCCAGTCGAAAGTGTGTGCGTCCGGCAGCGAGCCGCGCCACGCCGCCGCGTCCGGCCTGTTATAAAAGTTCTCGCCGTCGCTGAACAGGAACCAGAAGGTGTAGACGCACAAGGCCGTCCCCACGGGGAAGCTGAGCGCACACAAACACGCCGAGACGATGCCCGCCACCTTCGCCCAACTCTTTCGCTTCAACATCGCGTAGCCCGCGACGACCGGCGGGACGCCGGCCACCAACGCGAGGAAGGCCATGAACACTCCGAAGAGGCCGAAGAAGATGCCCAAGCCCGGCGGCGCGTCCGGGGCGCTGCCGATGAAGCCCCCGACGACCAGGAAGATTGGGACGAGGATAAGCAGAGTCAGGGCGTTGAAGCCGCCCCAGATGAGGTGCATGATGCCGATGACCTTGTTGTGGTCTTGAGGTGTCATGGCTCTCCTTCTCCCGAACGCAACTTATTTAGACTGCGGGGAAGGGGCAAAGGGGAAAGTTTAAGAGTTGAACTGCGGCGGTCTCTTCCCTTTACCCTTTACCCTTTTCCCCGCCTCAAACTCTTGCCCGCCTCAGCGCTCGACGGCCAGCGCCACGGCGTTGCCGCCGCCGAGGCACAGCGCCGCCAACCCTCGGCGCGCGCCGCGCCGCTTCATCTCGTAGAGCATCGTCGTCAGCAAACGCGAGCCGGACTGCCCGATGGCATGGCCGAGCGCGACCGCGCCGCCGTTGACGTTCACGCGCGCGGGGTCGAGTCCAAGTTCGCGGATGATGGCGACGGCCTGGACTGCGAAAGCCTCGTTCAGCTCGATCAAGTCAACCTCGCTCAGAGACCAACCGGCCTTGCGCAGAACCTTCCTGATGGCCTCCACCGGAGCCATCATCACAAGCTCCGGCTGGATGCCCGAAGTGGCCTGCGCCGCGATGCGCGCCAACGGCTCGACGCCCAAAGCGCGCGCCCTCTCAAGCGAAGTGACGACGACAGCCGACGCGCCGTCGTTGACGCCCGGCGCGTTGCCCGCCGTGACAGTCCCGCCCTCTTTGAACGCGGGCCGGAGCTTCGCCAGAGCCTCCATTGAAGTGTCCTCGCGCACGGTCTCGTCCGTGTCGAAGACGAGGGCCGCGCCCTTCTTCTGCGGAATCTCGACCGGCACAATCTCATCCCTGAACTTCCCGGCCTTGATCGCGGCGGCGGCCTTGCGGTGCGAGTTCAGAGCGTACTCGTCCTGCTCCTCGCGCGTCACATTGTAACGCTCGGCGACGACCTCGCCGGTGTGGCCCATGTGGTAGTTCTCAAACGCGCACCACAGTCCGTCGTGAATCATCGCGTCGACGAGCGTGCCGTTGCCCATCCGGTAGCCTTCGCGCGCCTTCGTCAGAAGGTAAGGCGCGTTCGACATGGACTCCATGCCGCCCGCGACCACCACCTCCGTGTCGCCGAGCTGCACGCCCTGCGCGGCCAACATCACCGACTTCAGACCCGACCCGCAGACCTTGTTCACCGTCACCGCCGAGACGCCGAAAGGGATGCCGCCGCGCAAGGCCGCCTGCCGCGCAGGGTTCTGACCCGTGCCGGCCTGTATGACGCAGCCCATGATGACCTCGTCAACCTCTCCGGGCTTAACCCCCGCGCGCCTCACGGCCTCGCCGACGACCACAGCGCCGAGCTGCGTCGCCGTAAAACCCTTGAGCGCGCCCTGAAACTTCCCCGTCGGCGTGCGGCACGCGCTGATGATGACGGCCTCTCTTCTCTCCGGCATGATTGCAACTCTCCCTTCCGGCTCGGCGGCCCCTCGCGTTAGTGCGAGCGCGATAAAAAACGTCTCTGAATCTATGATTGATTAGTCCAAAGTGCGATTATACGTTCGCGTCGGGGGGTGTCAAGCAAGAGATTCGGGCCGCGTCGCCGGGTTAATCCACTTCTTGAGCTTAATGAAAATTGAAGCTCAACGCAGAGACGCAGAGAGCGCAGAGGGGGCGCTGAGAGTTGTCTATGCACAAGCCTCTGCGCTTCCTCCGCGTGCTGCTGCGCCTCTGCGTTGAATGCTTGATACCATAAACTCAAGAAAGGAGTAGACCACGGCCGTTGAAAAGCCACGCGCCGCGGTGCTAGACTCGGCCACGTCCTTAACGACTAACATGCGGGAGATACTCCGAGCGAACTCCGTCAGTTCCCTCTAAGCACTATGCAAGCTCTCATACTCGCAGGCGGCAAGGGGACGCGGCTGAGGCCGCTGACCGTCTACACGCCGAAGCCCGTCGTCCCCATCTGCAATCGCCCGTTCCTGCTCTACCAGATCGACACGCTGCGGCGCGCAGGCATCACCGACATTACGCTCTCGCTCTCCTACCAGCCCTTCAAGATCGAGCAGCAGCTCGGCGACGGCTCGGACTTCGGAGTTAAACTGACCTACACGGTCGAGCCGCAGCCGATGGGAACCGCCGGCGCGTACAAGTTCGCCGAAGACCTGATACGCGAGCCGACCGTCGTCTTCAACGGCGACATCGTCACAGACCTCGACCTCAAGCGTGTCATACGCGAGCACAACGAGTGCAAGGCGACCGCGACCATCGTGCTCGCGCCGGTCGAGAATCCGAGTTCCTACGGCGTCGTCGAGACCGAAGAGGACGGGCGCGTCCGACGCTTCCTCGAAAAGCCGAAGCCCGAAGAGACCGACTGCTGCAACATCAACGCCGGAACCTACATCCTCGACCCGAAGGTTCTGGACTTCATCCCGGCGGGCGAGAGCTACTCCTTCGAGTACGGCCTCTTTCCCGACCTGCTCAAGCGCGGCGAAGGTTTCTACGCGCACGTCCCCGTCGGCGCTTACTGGATAGACATCGGCACGCCCGCGCGCTACCTGCAGGTTCACCACGACATCCTCGCGGGCCGCGTGCGCGGGCTTAAATTGAAAGACCGCCGCGGCGCGTTCGACTCCGCCACGCACGCCGAGATTGACGAACTCTCGGTCATCGGCGACGACTGCACCGTCAAGCCCGGCGCGCAAATCATCAACTCCGTGCTCGGCGAGGGCGTGCACGTCGAGGAGAAGGCGCGCATCGAGAACTCTGTGGTCTGGCCGCACACGCGCGTCGGCGCGGGCGCGCAGGTGGTCGGCGCGGTCGTCGGGCGCGGCTGTCACATCGGTCGTTCGGCGTCGGTCGGCTCCGGCACGGTGCTCGGCGACAAGACCAACCTCACTGATTACACGCAGACCGGGGGCGCGCTGTGACTCACGCGCGCGCCGGACGGACTCCGATACGCTTCGGCACGGACGGCTGGCGCGCGCGCATCGCCGACGAGTTCACCTTCGAGAACGTCGAGCGCGTCGCGCAAGCCTACGCGGACTTCCTCAACCAGCAGCAGACAGACCTTCTCAAACAGCAGCGCGCCGCCGAAGACTCAGGCAGGCGCGGCGGCAAAACCGCGGCCCGGCGCGGCGGCAAAGATTCTTTAAGCGGCGGCAAGGACGCTTTAGGCGGCGGGGATTCTCCAAGCGGCGGCAGGGACTCTTTAATCGGCGGCAGGGATTCTTTCAAGAAGGCGTCGGCGCGGCACCCGCACGTCGTCGTCGGCTACGACCGGCGCTTTCTCTCCGAGCGTTTCGCCGAGCGCGCAGCCGAAGTCCTCTCCGGCAACCAGATTGCCGTCTCGCTCTTCGGCTCGGACGTGCCCACGCCGCTCGTCTCCTGGGCCGTGCGCGAGCGCGGCGCGGCGGGCGGAGTCGTCATCACGGCCTCGCACAACCCGCCGGACTTTAACGGCTTCAAGATCAAAGCGCCCTGGGGCGGCAGCGCGACCGCCGAGACGACCGTCGCCGTCGAGTCGCTGCTGGACGCGCAGACGCCGCAGCTCGCCTCGATTCCCGAAGGCGCGCGCGGCGGACTCGGACGAGAGGTCGAGAGCTACCGCGAGAAGGTCTCGGAGTACGTTGACCTCGCGCGCATCCGCTCGGCGCGCGCGCGCGTCGTCGTTGACCCGATGCACGGCACGGGCGGGCGCTGGGTCGAGAGTTTCCTGCGGGGCGGGCGGCTCGCCTCAGAGACCATCCGCGCCGAACGCGACCCGCTCTTCGGCGGCGTCAACCCTGAGCCGATTGACCGAAACCTCGCGCCGCTCAAAGAGGGAGTTCTGAACCGGCGCGCGCTCGTCGGGCTGGCGACCGACGGCGATGCGGATCGCGTCGGCGCGGTCAACGAGCGCGGCGAGACGATGACGATGCACGAAGTCGTCCCCGTCGTCCTGCTTCACCTCGCGCGGCGTCGGCTGTTGTCCGGCGGCGTCGTCCGAACCTTCTCGCAGTCGGTCTTACTCAAGCGCATCGCTGCGGCGCTGGGCCTTACGCTCCACGAGACGCCCATCGGCTTCAAGTACATCGCCGACCTGATGCTGCGCGAAGACATTCTCATCGGCGCGGAGGAGTCGGGCGGCATCGGCGTCCGCGGCCACATTCCCGAACGCGACGGCATACTCAACTCGCTCCTCCTGCTCGAAGCCGTAGTCGCCGCCTGCAAGACGCCGACCGAGCTGGTCGCCGAAATGCACCGAGAGTTCGGCGAGTTCTACTTCGGTCGGCGCGACCTCCAGATGGAAGTCGCGCGCGGCCTCGCCCTCGTCGGCTCTCTCGCCACCAGGCCGCCCGCCGCCGTCGAAGGCTTCGACGTTCAATCCGTCGAAACACTCGACGGCACCAAGCTCGTCTTCGGCGACGAGTCCTGGCTGCTCTTCCGACAGTCCGGCACCGAACCTGTCCTGCGCGTCTACGCCGAGGCGACCTCAGTTCCCAAACGCGAGACGCTCCTCGACGAAGGCTGCCGCCTCGCACACGAATTTCACTGACGAAAACTCTCACGGAAGTTTCAATTAAGACTCGCCAACATGCCCGAACTCCCCGAAGTCGAACTCGTCGCACGCGCGCTCGACCGTCTGCTGCGCGGCCAGCGCATCGCGTCGGCGAAGTTGCTGCGCGTCGGACTCGCGCCGGAGAACACGCCGCGCGAGTTCGCGCGCTGCTTGCGCCGGGCGCGCGTGGAAGAGGTCGGGCGGCGCGGCAAGCACATCCTCGTCCATCTCGAAAGCGGGCGCGTCCTCCTCACACACCTGCGCATGACGGGCCGATTCCTCCTCCTGCCCGGAGCCCGCCCGCTCCCCAAACACACGCACGCGCTCTTCCGACTCGAAGACGGTCGCCGCCTCGCCTTCACAGACCAGCGCCACTTCGGCCTGATGAAGCTCGCGCGCGCCGACGAGCTTGGGACTTTGAAAGAGCTGCGCGGACTCGCGCCCGAACCCTTCTCCGACGCCTTCACGCCCGACTACCTCGCACACGTCCTCTCCCGCACTCGCCGCACACTCAAGTCCGTCCTGCTCGACCAGACGAAGGTCA
>JALZHC010000878.1 GCA_030914105.1 Acidobacteriota bacterium | reverse complement strand
CGTCTGCACCGAGCGGCGTGCCGTCGTGATGATCTTCAAAGGCATCGCCCGCATGGAGGAGCACAACGGCCACATGCTCCACTCGGCGCGCATCACGATGCACGCCCCGTCGGTCATACGCCTCGTCGAGTACATCCACATCCCCTACAAGAGCCGCTCGCTCTCGCGCAAGAACATACTGCTGCGCGACCACTCGACCTGCCAGTACTGCGGTCGGCAGTTCACGCCCTCCGAGCTGACGCTCGACCACGTGTTGCCGCGCTCGCGCGGCGGCGAATCGTCGTGGGATAATCTGGTCGCGTGCTGCAAGCGCTGCAACCATCAGAAGGGGAGCCGCACGCCCGAAGAGGCGCGGATGCACCTGATCCGCCGCCCGCGCGCCTTCTCGCTCCACGTCAACCGCCAGATCATGCGCTACATCGGGCGCGCGGACGAGACCTGGCGCAAGTACCTTTTCTACGAGTCGGACAACGGCGACGGGAGTCTGTCGTGAAGCGGCGGGCCGACCGAGCGCGCGGCGCGTCTATCTTTTCGAGTCCGGCGCGGCAGCGCCGTGCGTCTTAAGAGTGAGCCGCCGCGGGCCGGCGCTAAGGAGCTATTCTGATGAGCCACATATTTTTACTCGGCGGGCTGAACCCGATGGAATGGGTCATCATCATCGGGGTTATCATCTTGCTGTTCGGAAGCTCCAAGCTGCCGCAGCTCGCCAAGTCACTGGCGCAGAGCAAGCGCGCTTTCCGAGAAGGCCTGGAGGAAGACGAGAAAGAGCAGGCGGCGCGACGGGAAAAACAACTGAACGCGTCAACCCAAACCCAGGAGCCGCGCGGCTCGCTCGCAGACGTTGACGACGAGGCCCTCTTCGAGGAGGCGCGCCGCCGCGCCGCGCAGAAACGCGCCGAAGAATCCAAGCAGAGCTAACGTACTTCAAGGCGGAAGCCCGACCCAACGGGGAAGGCAAAAGTAAAAAGGCAAGCCGCCTTCGGCGGAAGTAAAAAGGCAAAAGTTAAAAGGCAAAAGTGCGGACGCGCCGCGCGCGAAGAATCTTTGACTCTTCATGCGCTGCCCGTCTTCCTCTTTTGCCTTTTAACTTTTTACCTTTGTCCTCCCCGTGGTCGCTTCTTCCGCTCATTCCGCCTTCCGTCCGACGACAATCGTCGCCTTGACCGAGAGCGCGAAGTCGCCCTCGTGCCGATCCTCGTCAATGATGCGCTCGACCTCGCGCAGCACCGCCGCGCTCGCCTCCTCGTCGGGCAGAGAGTCGAGCCAGTGCGCGAGCAGAAAGTAGCGGACGAGCGGCGCGGCCAAAAACTCTCCGGCCGTGGCGAAGTCGAACTCCTCGATGCGCGTCCACGACTCGACGCCTTCCAAAGACTCGCCGCGCGCCAACGCCTCAACGTCGGAGACGGTCGGCAGCTCCTCGATGAGCGAGCCGACCACGGCGGCCTCGTCCTCGAAGCCGGAGCGCGCCAGCGCCTCCCAGTAGACGGAGAAGAACTCGCCGAAGCTCGAAGCCGTGGCGACGCTCAAAGAGATGGTCGCGCCGGGCGCGGCGACCCGAACCATCTCGGAGAGCATTTCGGGCAGGCGTTCGGGCGCGACCAGCGAGGCGTCGCCGACGACGAGGTCGAACTGCTCGTCCTCGAACGCGAGCGCCTCGATCTGCGCGTGGCGGAACTCCACGCCCGCGCCCTTGACCGCGCCCGCCTTCGCGCGCGCAAGCTCCAGACGTTCCTCGCTCTCGTCCACGCAGATCAGCTCCACGTCGCGCCCCGCGCGCCCCGCCAGCGCCAGCGCGTGACCGCCCGTGCCCGAAGCGACGTACAAAGCGCGCCCCTCCTTCGGCAGCTTCACGTGCTCGTCAACCAACTCCGCGAACCTTTCGCCCCAGTCGGTCGCCACGTAAAGGTCGTGCAGAAACGCCAGCTCCTTGTCCGACTTGTGTGTGCTCATAGCTTTCAAGTGATAAGCGATGAGTGATAAGTGATAAGAAACCCGAACGCAGTTTCTCATCACTTATCACTCATCACTTATCACTCTCTTCCTCTTCCCAGTACCGCCGCCCCCGCAGACGTTCGGGCAGGCACTCCATCTCCTCGCGCGCGCGCGGGTCGTCGTGGACGTAGCGGTAGCCTCGCCCGTATCCGGAGCGCTTCATGAGCGGCGTGACGGCATTGCGAAGGTGCAGCGGCACAGGCTCGCGCGCGGTCTCCGAGGCGTCCTCGGCGGCGGCCATGTAGGCGCGCTTGACGGCGTTCGACTTCGGCGCGCGCGCCAGGTAGACGGTCGCCTGCGAGAGCGGATAGAG
>JALZHC010000298.1 GCA_030914105.1 Acidobacteriota bacterium | reverse complement strand
GAGCGTGGTCGTCGGCGATGGGCGCGACGGCGAGCGTGCGGTAGCTCTGGAAGTGGGCCGCGAGCTCTTCGGGGAAGTCGAGGCGCGGGTCGGAGTTGAAGAGCGGCTTGAGGTTGACGAGAACCCAGCCGGTGACGCCGAAGCCTTGCGGCACGGCGCGCCCTTCGAGCACGGAGGCGTCGCGCCCCGACGCGCGCACGACGCGGCCCTCGCCCGTCAGCTCGTCGATGCGCACGAGCGCGCACGTGTCCGCGGGAACGACGGAGGTGACGCGCTCGACGAACGCGGCGCACTTCTCGTCCTCCGTCTCGCAGGCGGCGAGCGCCGCGGAGAGTTCGTAGAGGGCGCGTTCCTCTTGCGCTGCCGTCGGCTCGGCGGCGTGCGTCGCAGGCGTCGCGTGCAGTTCCGGGGTCGCGTTCTCCGCGAGTCCGGCGGCGGGCGCGACGACGAGCGCGGCCTCGGAGAGTTGCTCGACGGCCTCGATGCCGAAGGTGGGAACGGGCGCGCCGCGCATGGCCGCGATCTCGGCCTCGAACTGCGGCAGATGCGCCAGGAAGGTCGCCACGACGCGCGGGTCGTAGGTCTTGCCGCTCTCGCCGAGCAGGTATGCGACGGCCTCTTCGCGCGTCATGCCGCGCCGGTACTGCCGGTCTTCGCGCACGGCGTCGAAGCAGTCGACGACGGAGAGTATCCGCGCGGTCAGAGGAATCTCCTCGCCCTGCAAGCCGTCGGGGTAGCCGCGACCGTCCCAGCGCTCGTGGTGGTGGCGCACGACGGGGACGACGGGGAAGGGAAACTCGACGCGGCTTAAAATCTGCGCGCCGACGACCGTGTGCAGCTTCATCCGGTTGAACTCTTCGGCGGTGAGCTTGCCCGGCTTGTTGAGAATGTAATCGGGGACGGCGATCTTGCCGATGTCGTGCAGGAGCGCGCCCGCCTTGAGCGCCTCCACGTCGTCCTCCGTGCAGCCGAGCAGGCGCGCGACGCCCGCGGCGTAAGTCTGCACGCGCGTGACGTGCTCGTGCGTCACCTCGTCCTTGGCGTTGATGGCGACGGCGAGCGCCTCGACCGTCTGCCGGTGCGCGGCGGCGAGCGTGTCGATGCGCGAGCGCACGGAGTCGCGGTACTGCCGGTGCACGAAGTAGACCGTCAAGAGCACGGGCGCGCCGACAACCAGGACGACGAAGAAGCCCGACTGCAAGGCCAGATACATCAGGCTCGCCGCCGTGCTCGTCGGCAGGAACATCGCGACGGCGAAGAGGAAGTTCTTGCGCCAGACCGACAGGATCGGGTCGCCGTGGCGCAGGGCGAGCAGGATCGAGAGCAGGCCGACATTGACGGCGAGCTGCACGAGGCTCGCGACGAGCAGCGCGCACGCGACCGCCGTGAAGCCGCCCGACCCGGCTGACGTGTAGAGGAGCGTCGCGGCCAGGCCGCCCGCAGCCGCGCCGCCCGCCAGCGCCATCATGCCCGACGAGAAGAGGTTGCTCGACAGGCGGCGGACGGTCGAGCGCGAGCTGACGAAGCCCTCCAGGCCCGCGAGGAAGACCGCCGGGAGCACTCCGTAGCGGCAGGCGACGAGCAGCGTGAAAGCGTCGGAGAGCGTGAAGGTGATCTTCTCGGTCGTGAACTTCAGGCCCGAAGGGAGCGGGAAGGTGATCGGGAAGACGCCGACGACGAGCGCCAGCGGCACGAGCGCGAGCAGCGTCAACTGCTCTGAGGGCGTGCGCTGCGCGGCGATGTCGGCGACGGCCGCGCCCCACAGAAGAAGGCCCGCGGCAGTCACGCCGGTCTGGAACGCGCCACTCTTACGATTCTCTTTGCTCATCCGACTTGCCGTGTAAAGTAAGTTGAAGCTCAATAACGCAGGCGCAGAGGGCACGAAGTAAGCACAGAGATTTCAGATTTGAGATTTGAAATTTCAAATCTGAAATCTCTGTGCCGTCGCCGCGCCCTCTGTGCCTGCGTTGGTTAATTGAGTCGGCCTCCACGCACGGCTTTGCCGTAATCAGGGGCGCTGTCAGCGCCCCGGGAAGAGCGTGCTTGAAGAGTTTATCCTGCTGACGGAGGTCGGCATCGCCGTCTCGCCCTGGAGGATGACCTGGTTGTCGTCGAACTTCACGGAGGCCGGGTCAATCATGTTCGAGGCCCAGGTCGACTGGGCCGCGTAAGTCGTGCTGTCACGCACGCCGGTTGCGGAGATGCCGTCGCCCATCAGGATGCCGCTCCCAAGGGTGTAGCCGTCCGTCATGATGATGCCGTCGGTCATGATAATGCCGTCGCCCAGGAGGATGCCGCTCCCAAGGGTGTAGCCATCGGTCATGATGATGCCGCTCCCCAAGGTGTAGCCGCTGCCGAGCGTGTAGCCGTTGGCGAAGAGGTAGGTGCCGTCGGGCAGCATGTAGCCGTCAACCATCACCCAGCCCTGCGAGACGTTGACGCCGTCGGGCAGGAGGAAGCCGCTGGTGAGCGTCAGGCGCTCTGTGAAGGCGATGCCTTCGACCCAGATGACGCCGTTGTTGAGCGGCATCTGTTCGCCGGCAATCGGCGAGTTGAGGCCGAGAGTGGAGTAGGTTGTGTTCCTCGCGGTGATGAGGTTGTCGCCGGGCTGGGCGCGGTTCGCGTCCTTGCGGATGGCCTTCGCGACGGTGAGCGCGGCGCTCGTGTTCATCTCGCCCGCGCCCTCCGTGATGACGCGCACAAACGAGGCCATCTTCCGGTCGGCGACCAACTGCTCGTAGACCGGAAGACGCTCAGCCGTCCTCATCAAGACGGCCTTGACCATCGAGGGCGTGAGAGACGGGTTGGCTTCGAGCATGAGCGCGACCGTGCCCGTGACGGCGGGCGCGGCGAAAGAGGTTCCGCTCATCACCTGATAAGTGCCGGTGGCGACCGGCGTATTGGTGCTCGTGTCGCCGCTGACGACCGTGCCGAGCAGGCCGCCGCCGCCCGTCCTCGTGTAGGAGTTGCTGGTGTCGGGCGAGGTGGCGGCTGTCTCCGAAGCGCCGAGCTTGTTGCCGGGCGCGACGAGGTCGGGCTTCATCAGGCCGTCAACCAGAGTCGGGCCGCGCGACGAGTAGCTCGCCACAACGTCGTCGGAGCGCACGTTGGTCTGCTGCGTGTTCGTCGCGCCGACGGTGATGACGCGGGGAGAGTTGGCGGGGGAGAGAATCCCGCCGTAGATCGTCTGGCCCGTGGCGTCCTTGCCCCAGTTGCCGGCGGCGACGACGACGACGATGCCGGCGTCGACGGCCTTCGCGACGGCCTGGCACAAGGGGTCTGTCTTGTAGCTCTGCGTCGGCGGCGCGCCGAGCGAGAGGTTCATGACGCGGACGTTGTAGGCGCTCTTGTTCTGGATGACCCAGTTGATGCCGGCGATGACGTTCGAGACCTGGCCGACGCCGTAGGAGTTGAGCACGCGCACATCGACGAGGTTGGCGTTCGTGGCGATGCCGCCGTAGGTCGGCGAGCCTGCGTTCTGCGCCGCGTAGTCTTCGCTCGACTGGCCCGTGCCGGCGGCGACTCCGGCGGTGTGCGTGCCGTGGCCGTAGCGGTCGTCGGTTGTGCCCTCGCCGGTGAAGTCGATGTGCTTGAGTATGCGCGGGTAGGAGCACAGGTAGGTCTGCGAGAAGAGGCCGAGGCCGAGCGTGCCGGAAGATTGGCACTGCTTGTAGCCCGCGAACTCTGCGGAGTCGGGCGGGCTGATGCCGCTGTCGAGGATGGCGATGCCGACGCCGTTGCCGCCGCCGCCCTTGGAGAGCGCGTCGTTGCCCAGGGGCAGCACTTTGCTCGCGCCGGTCGTCACCTCCTGATGGCTCGTGTTGTCGTAAGTGGCGGCCGAGCGCACGGGCTGGTCGGAAGAGAGCCAGGAGACTTCGTCGTGCGCGGCCAGCTCGGAGAGTTTGGAGACGGGCACGTCGGCGACGAGGAGGCCGAGCGAGTCGAGCCGGTCGCGGACGCGTGCGCCAGCGCCTTCGGCGAGCGCGGCGGCCGAGTCTGTCGTCTGTCCTTCGGCGGCGCTGAGGATGACGCGGGCCGTTTCGCCGCCTTGAGCCGCCGAGCCGCCCGATTGGGCTGCCGAGTCGGCGCGATTTTGAAGGTCGTCGGTCATCTTCCGGAGGCGCGCGTGTGAGGCGGCGCGCGTCTGTGCCGGAGAGTTTGCGGACGCGTGGAGAGCGCCCGTAAGCGGGGTCAAGAGAGAGAGCGCTGCGAGCGCAGTCAGTGTGCGAGTTCTGAGACTCAAGGCCGTTTTAAGCTCCTTCGGGGGATCGGTCGTCTCGTGCGGGGTTCAAGCGACCGCAGAGACTAAGACAACCGGCGTGCCGGGCGCTCGCTCGCCGCAAACCTTTGACTTTCGGCGCAGGCGCGGGCGCGGGCCGAGAGGTTTCGACCTCTCTGACCGAAAGCCTCTGACAGGATTTCCGTCAAAAAGAGAAAGGCCGGAGCGCGCGGCTCCGGCGGGAAGTTTTGCGAAAGGAGATAGCGGGAAGGCTCCGGAAGCGGGCAGCGCGGGTTCCAGCGCCCGCGGCGTCTTCGCCTGGGCGTTATCTGTCCGGCGTCTTCAGTTGGAAGGAGGCGAGGAAGCGTCCGACGTTCGCGTCGTCGTTCGAGCCTTTGAGCGTGGCGGCGACGATCATGTATGGACGCTGGCCGACGACGTAGATGCGCGACTTGAAGATCGCCTGCTCGCTCTCGGCGTTGAACTCGATGCCGGGGCTGTCGCCGAGCTTGATGGCGTGCTCGGAGGTGACGCGTGCCCCGATTCCTTTGGCGAAGTTGTCGCGGTTGGCGGCCAGCTCGCCCTGCACGTCGAGCTTAACGGTCGGCGCGTAGTCCACCCAGCCGGCCATGAAGAGACCCTTGTCGGTCTTTTGCAGGAAGAGGTGGGTCGTGTACGCGCCGAACCTGGGGTCGGTTTTGGTCTCCGACTCGTCCTTCGGCTCGCCGGGGCCGGGCATCAGCACGGAGAACCGGCCCGCCTCGGAGGTGAACTTGATCCACTCGCCGGCGGCGGCCTGAGAGCCGAAGGACTGAAGCGACGCGGCGACGACGAAGATGAGCGCGAAGATTTTCTTCATGGCGTTTGACGAAGACGTTGCGGGAGAGCTGGCTGCTGACGTGCGAGGTGTCACCGGGCCTGACTTTATACAGTGGGCGCGGCCCGCGGTCAATAGCTTGGGCGGGGTGGCTGACAGACGCCGCCCTGTGCCCCCGCGACTGATGCTCGCATGACAGTGCACGGAGCTTCGTTATAAAATCGCGCGAACGTCGAATCTTTGCGGCAGTCTTGGACGGGTGAGGGCTTGGCCGAAGGTCAGTCGAGAGAGGCGGGCGCGGGTGTACGACGGACGCAGGTCTGCCGCCACTGCGGCGCGCTCGTCGGCGCGGGCGAGGCGCGCTGCATGATGTGCGGCACGCCGGTCGCCCCGCCCGCCGAGGCCGCGCGCGCCGAACGCCCCGACCCCGAAACCCTGCGCTTCCTGCGCGCGGTCGTCTCGCGGCCCGCAAC